>CAJQSZ010000033.1 GCA_905618805.1 uncultured Candidatus Pelagibacter sp. | reverse complement strand
CAGTAATGTTTATTACTCCTGATTCATTATTTATCAGACTTTCTGATATTGATACTTGGGGTTTGGTTTTTTATAGAGGGCTTATTCCTTTTTTAACTGTCTTTTTTGGAATGTTGATAATTTATAGATTAAAATTCTTTAAAATGCTTTTCTCAAGTGGTTATCATGGTCTAATTTATATAGGAACTTTCTCGGTCACTAATATAACTTTTGTTGTTTCTATTCAAAATACAAATGTTGCTAACACATTAGTTATGATTGCTATGGCTCCTATGCTATCTGCTTTTCTTGGTGCAATATTTTTAAAAGAACTACCTGATAAAAAAACTTGGATAACAATATTTGTTACATTTACTGCTGCCATATACATATTCTATGATTCCATACAGCTTGGTAATTTTTATGGTGATATTTTAGGCTTAATAACCGCCTTAGGTTTAGCTGTTGGTGCAGTTACTATTAGGTCAGCAAAAGACAAAAACTTAATTCCCGCAGCAGTTGTTGGTAAATTAATTGTTGCTTTATTTGCCCTACTATTTATAGAAAGTTTTGTACTATCGGATGGTGACTTAATAATTGTGCCACTTATGTGTATTATGTGTGTTGCTATACCTTTTGTATTAGTCACTATTGCACCAAGATTCATACCTGCTGCAGAAGTAAATTTGTTCTTTCTTTTAGAGACTATTATTGGGCCTATCTGGGTATGGCTAATTATTAAGGAACAACCCAGTCTTGAAACTATTTATGGAGGAGCTGTAATCATAACCGCTATTGGAATCCATTCTTTCCTTAAAGTAAAAAATTCATAATTAAATCACAATAAAGACTTGATTTACATCTAGATCACAAATAAGTACGATCAATTTTATGAATAAAGTTTTAAAAAATTCTTGGGCATTGTTTTTGGGTATGGGCTTCCTCATGATGGCCTATGGATTCCAAAGTTCACTCCTTGGTGTAAGAGCTGTACAAGAAGAGTTTAGTTTAGCAGCAACTGGTTTCATGATGTCTGGGTATTTTGTTGGATATTTCATCGGGACATCAACAATAACTAGTCTTATAACTAACGTTGGTCATATTAGAGTTTTTGCAGCTTTTGCATCTTTAGCTTCTTTAGTTATTTTGGTTCACTCAGTTTTTGTTCATCCATTAATTTGGTTTGTTTTAAGAGTTTTAACAGGGATAAGTATGGTTTGTATTTATACTGTTGCTGAAAGTTGGTTGAATGATAGGTCAAGTAATAAAAATAGAGGAAGTGTTTTGTCTATTTATATGGTTATTTTATATGGCTCAATGGGTATAGGAATGTTTTTACTAAATTTTAGTAGTCCTGAAAATTATGAACCTTTCATATTAATTTCAATCATTACATCTATTGCTCTTATACCAATCCTATTAACTAAAAAAAAACCACCTACATTTAAAAAAATTAAAGGTATGCCTTTAAAAGAACTTTATGAAACTTCTCCTTTTGGAGTAGTGAGTGCATTTTTTTATGGAACAATTCAATCTGCACTATTCACATTGTTAGCAGTTTATGCATTATCTATGAATTTTACTATATTTCAAATATCACTTGTAACTTTTCTTTTAGCAATTTCTGGAGCTATTTCTCAATACCCCATTGGAAAACTTTCTGATAAATACGATAGAAGAAAAGTTATAGTAATTTCAACTTTTGGTGCATGTGTTTTTGCCTTCTTTGCTATTTTATCATCAGGTCAGATGTATTTACCAGGCGCTCTTGCTACAAGCAAAGTATGGTTTTTTATATTTTTAATTTGTTTTTCTATTTGTAGTTTACCGATGTTTTCTTTAATTGTTGCTCATACTAATGACTATATACCAAAAGAAAAATTTGTAGCAGCTGGAGCTGGTATACAATTTACATTTGGCTTGGGTGCAATGGGTGGTCCTTTTCTTTGTTCAATTTTTATGAATATAGTTGGCGCTAATGGATTTTTTGTGTTTTTAATTATCTTTCATGCTTTCATAGGAGTATTTGGTATTTATAGAATGAAAGTTAGAGAAACAGTTGAAAATCCAGACTCTCAATTCGTTGCTATGCCTTCAACTATTACACCAGCTGGAATTGAATTAAATCCAACAACAGAACCTATTGAAGAACCACAAAAAACTGAAGAAGTTCAATCAATAACTACCCTTTAGGCGTATCGTCCTGCAACATAACCAGATGACCACGCCCATTGAAAATTATAACCTCCCAAATGACCAGTAACATCTACTACTTCTCCAATAAAAAATAGGCCAGCATGCTTCTTGGACATCATGGTTTTAGAGGAAATTTCATTTGTATCTATACCACCTAATGTTACTTCAGCTGTTCTGTAGCCTTCAGTTCCAGTGGGATTTATAGACCAAGCATTTATAGAGTTGCTTAATTTAACCAATATCTTATTCGATAATTCGCATATATTTCCACTTACATTATTTTCATTGCAAATGATAACTGCTAGTCTTTTTGGAAGAATTTCTGAAATTATAATATTTATATCTTGTTTAGGATTAGAGTTTTTTTTATCTGTTAAAAATTTAATAATAGGTAGTTTTGGTGAAAGATTAATCTTGATATCTTTTCCTAATTTCCAGTGGGAAGAAATTTGTAATATGGAAGGTCCACTTAAACCTCTGTGTGTAAAAAGCATTCCCTCTTGAAATAGTATCTTTTTAAATGATACTACCGCCTCAACAGATAGACCTGTAAGTTCTTTACAGATAGCAAGTATTTTTTCACTAAATGTCAAAGGTACCAATGCAGGTAATGTTTCAACAATATTTAAATTAAATTTTTGAGCAATATCATAACCAAATTTAGTTGCTCCAATTTTAGGAATAGACAAACCACCTGTAGCAATAATTAATGAATCACAAAAATATTTATTAGAATCAATAACAGCAAAATATTTATCTCCTTGTTTGTCAATATCTGTAATTAATGTATCTACTTTTAAAATAACATTTGCTGCTTCACATTCTAAAAGTAACATATCTATAATTTGTTGTGCACTCTCATCACAAAAAAGCTGACCTAATTTTTTTTCATGAAATCTAATATCATGTTTCTTTATTAATTCTATAAAATCATTTTGCGTATATTGTTTCAAGGCAGATATTACGAATTTTGGATTATTTGAAATAAATTTACAAGGGTGTGTATTAATATTTGTAAAATTACATCTCCCACCGCCTGATATACGAATTTTTTCACCTATTTTTTTTGCATGATCTATTAAAAGTACCCTGCGTCCACGCTTGCCAGCTTCAATAGCGCTCATCATACCAGCAGCGCCTGCACCAACTATAATAACATCGTATTTTTCTGTCATAAATTAATTTTTTACGCTCTAATAATGGGGTGGTTTTTTATCTTCTTTATTAATGCTTGATTCAATTCCGTTATCTAGCGCTTCAATTTTTTTTTTTAAATTTAAAATTTCTTTTTTTAGACTCATCACTTCTTTTTGTTGAGAATATAACTCTTCACTCATTTGGGATATTTCATGTTGAAGAAAAGTAACGTGTTCTTGTAGCTTTTTAATCGAATTTTCCATATAAAAATATACATATGTGACTTAAGGAATAAAACAAGAAATGAGGA
>CAJQSZ010000032.1 GCA_905618805.1 uncultured Candidatus Pelagibacter sp. | reverse complement strand
TTTGATCTAATAAAATCCAAGCAGCAATTGTTGCAAAAACTCCCTCTAAAGAAAAAATTATTGCTGATGGAGCAGGGGAGATATTTTTTTGTGCATATATTTGCAATACAAAAGCAAGACCTCCAGATAAAACTCCAGCATATAAGATTTGAAATTTTTCTTTAAGTATATTTGACCAAATAAAGTCTTCAAAAATCAGTCCTATAACTAAAGATAATAAAGCAACTATTAAAGTTTGAATTGCACCGATTGTTAATGGAAGATTATAGTTCTCTATAATCTTGCCAGTAAAAATAATGTGTGTGCTCCAAAAAAAAGCTCCCATTATTACAAGGGTGTCACCAATTCTAACAGTTGCACTATAAAAGTTAGTTAATAGATAGCCTCCCATCACACAGAGGAAAACTGAAGGCCAAATACTCCAATGTATTGGTTTTTTATGCATAAAAAAAATGATGAATGGGACCATCGGCACATAAAAAATAGTAAAAAAAGCTGCATTAGCAACATCTGTGTAGAGTAGAGCAACTTGCTGTAAGGCTGATCCTAAGAATAAGGAAAGGCCTATTAAAATTATTAAGTTAATGAATATTTTTCTATCTTTCTTTATAGATTTTGAAAATTTTTTTCTTTCAAAAAGAAAAGCTAAAGGGGCCACTGCTAAAAAGCCTACAAAAAACCTAACAGCATTAAAAGTGAAGGGGCCTATGTCGTCCATTCCCGTGTCTTGAGCAATAAAAGTTGTTCCCCATATGAATGTACAAAGTAAAGCACTAAATAATGATGATGTTTTTGACATTAAAATCTATACAGCTAACCTGTAAGCAAAATTTTTACCTAAATTTTCTTTTAGGTCATTATTAAATCTAGCCGCTTCAGCACCATCAATTATTCTATGATCGTATGATAATGAAAGTGGTAACATTGTTCTTGTTTCAAATTTTCCATTGATAAAAATTTGTTTTTTTTGTGCTTTACCCACTCCTAGTATAGCAACTTCTGGATAATTTATTATTGGTGTAAAAAATGAACCTCCAATTCCTCCAAGACTTGTAATGGTCATAGATCCTCCAAAGAATTCTTTCTTATCTATCTTTAGGTTTCTACATTGATCACTTACTGTTTTCAATTCATTGCTAATATACGAAATACTTTTATTGTCAGCGTTTCTAATTTTTGGCACCATCAAGCCATGTGGCGTGTCGACTGCAATTCCAACATGAAAATATTTTTTCACTGTTATCTTTCCATTTTTAATATCATCTATTGAAGAATTAAAACTAGGAAACTTTTTTAAAGACGCAACTAAAGCTTTAACAATAAAAGCTAATGGGGTAATTTTTTTTCTTTCACCTGTGTACATATCAGTAAGTGAAGTTCTAAAATCTTCCATTTCTGTTATATCTGCTTCATCATGATTTGTTACATGGGGTATTGTAGTCCAAGAATTAACTAAATACGTAGAGGCTAATCTTTTAACCCTAGGCATATCTTTAACTTCAACTTCACCAAAATCAGAATGAGAAAATTCACTAACAATTTTTTTTGATTTCACTTCAGTTTTATCTGAAGTTTTATTAATTTTAGAGGATATAAAATTCTTTACATCATCTTCTACAACTCTTCCTTGTCTTTCACTGCCAACTATCTCATTAATATTAACCCCAAGCTCTCGAGCAAATTTACGTACTTTTGGACTTGCAGATGAAGCTTCTGAATTGTCTTTTTTTATCAAATTTTGAGTTTGTTTAATTTTTACAATCTCTTCTACCTGGTCTTGATTTACGACCGGTTCTGCTTCTTTAATAGTTTTTTGTTCTATACTCTTTTTTTCTTCTCTAGATTGTTCTACAATTAATATTAAATCACCTTCTGAAACCCTATCTCCCACTTTAATTTTAACAGACTTAACCTTTCCATCAAAAGAAGCTGGTATTTCAACACTAGATTTGTCACTCTCAATTGTAATAAGTGGATCATTTTTGGAAACTGACTGGCCATTTGAAACTAATATCTCAATTACCTCAACGTCTTTAAATTCCCCAATATTTGGTACTTTAATTTCTTTATCTGACATCTTACAATTTTGTTGGCATTGGTTTACTACCATCAATATTATACTTCTTTATAGCTTCTTTTGCATATTTTGAAGCTATCAACTGTTCTTTTGCTAGTACACTTAATCCATAAGCAACGATATGCTCTTTATCAACTTCAAAAAATTTTCTAAGATTTTTTCTAGTATCACTTCTTCCATAACCATCTGTCCCTAAAGAATAAAAACTTTTATCAGTATAAGGTCTAATTTGGTCAGAATTCATTCTCATATAATCAGATGCAGCTAAAATTGGTCCTTCTGTTTTTCCTAAACATTGTTCTACAAATGAGACTTTTTGACCTTTATCTGGATTTAAAAGATTGTATCTTTCAACTTCCATGCCATCTTTTCTCAATTCATTAAAACTAGTAACACTCCAAATTTCACTATCTATTTGATATTCATTTTGAAGAATTTCAGCAGCAGCCATCATTTCTCTTAATATTGTACCAGAACCTAAAAGTTGAATTTTAGTTTTTTTATATCTGTTAAATTCTTTAATTTTATACATTCCTTTAAGAATTCCTTCTTCACAATTCTTATCTTTTGGCATGCTTGGATGTGAATAATTTTCATTCATGGTGGTAATATAATAAAAAATATTCTCATTTTTTTCATGCATTCTTCTCAAGCCTTCTCTAAAAATCACAGCAAGCTCATAATGAAATGTTGGATCATATGAAATACAATTTGGAATTGTCGATGCAATTAAATGACTATGACCATCTTGGTGCTGTAATCCTTCTCCTGCTAAAGTAGTTCTTCCTGCGGTTGCTCCAATTAAAAAACCTCTAGCCTGACTGTCTCCACCTGCCCATGCAAGGTCACCTATTCTTTGAAAACCAAACATAGAATAAAAAATATAAATTGGTATCATTTCAATATCATGATTAGTATAGGACGTTGCTGCTGCAATCCATGATGACATTGCTCCAGCTTCATTAATTCCTTCTTCTAGAACCTGTCCAGTTTTTTCTTCTCTGTAAGAACTTAACTGAGCAGAATCTTCTGGTTCATACTTTTGACCTTCATGCGCATATATTCCTATTTTTTGAAAAAATCCTTCCATCCCAAAAGTTCTTGCTTCATCAGGAATGATTGGAACTAATCTTGGTGAAACATTTTTGTCTCTTAATAAATTTGTAAACATTCTAACCAATGCCATGGTTGTAGACATTTCTTTTTCACCTGTTGATACTTTCATAAAATCAAAAATATCTTTTGCTGGTGCTTTAATAGGTTTTGAATATGTCGTTCTCTCAGGTAAAAAACCACCAAGTCTCATTCTCTTTTCTTTAATATATTTAATTTCTAATGATTTTTCATCAGGCTTAAAATACTCAACATCTTTTACTTGTTGGTCTGTTAATGGGACATCAAAACGATCTCTGTAGTATAACAAATCATCAACATCTAATTTTTTAGTTTGATGAGTAGTATTAACACTTTCTCCCGTTTTACCCATTCCGTATCCTTTAATAGTTTTTGCTATTATAACTGTTGGGCTACCTTGATTTTTTGATGCCTGGTCATATGCTGCATAAACTTTATGAGGGTCGTGACCACCTCTATTTAATCTCCAAATATCTTTATCAGATAAGCTAGAAACTAACTCTTGTGTTTCTGGATATTTTCCAAAAAATCTATCTCTAACATAAGCTCCATCTCTAGCTTTCATTGCTTGGTATTCACCGTCTACAGTTTCATTCATAACCTTAGCTAAATGCCCTGTTTTGTCATTAGCAATCAAAGAATCCCAATAAGAACCCCAAATTACTTTAATTACATTCCAGCCTGCTCCTCTAAAGCTTCCTTCTAATTCTTGGATGATTTTTCCATTGCCTCTTACAGGTCCATCTAACCTTTGAAGGTTACAGTTTACAACAAATATTAAGTTGTCTAACTTTTCTCTAGCAGCTAACCCTATTGCTCCTAAAGACTCAGGTTCATCCATCTCTCCATCTCCAAGAAATGCCCAGACTTTTCTACTTTCATCTTTAATTAATCCTCTATTAATTAAATATTTCATGTACCTCGCTTGATAAATTGCAAGCATAGGTCCTAAGCCCATTGATACGGTTGGAAACTGCCAAAACTTTGGCATCAACCAAGGATGTGGATATGAAGAAAGTCCACCTGGTTTTACTTCTTGTCTAAAACTATCTAATTGTTTTTCATTTAATCTACCTTCAAGAAATGCTCGGGCATATACGCCTGGTGCACTATGACCTTGGAAATAAACTAGGTCACCACCAAATTTATTATTTTTGGCTCTCCAAAAATGATTCATTCCTACATCGTAAAGTGTTGCTGCTGATGCAAATGTACCTATGTGACCACCCAATTCAGGAAATTTTTTATTTGCTCTAACAACCATGGCTGCTGCATTCCATCTAATTAAAGATCTGATTCTTCTTTCAATATTCTGATCACCGTTTGATTTAACTTCTGCTTCTGGTGGAATTGTATTGATATAAGGAGTGTGCTGCGTGTAAGGAATATTCGCTCCTTCTCGATAAGCTTTATTAATTAATTCTTTGATCAAAAAATGAGCCCTCTGATTTCCATCTTTTTGAACAACTGCAGACAAAGATTCTAACCAATCTTGAGTTTCTAGTGGATCAATATCATTATCATTTGTAATCTGAATGATTGTTTCTTTTTTTTCTTCAACTGGATTTTGCTGGATGGTTTCTTCTTTTTTTTCATTCTCTAAAACTGATTCTGCCTGTTTAATAATGCTTTCTGTATCTTTAGGAATTGGCTTTTCTGAAGTGCTTTTTTTTAAAGACTCAATACTTAATAGCAAATCTCCCTTGGAAACTTTATCACCCACTTTAACATTTACAGATTCTATCTTTCCAGAAATTGTTGATGGAATTTCAACGCTAGATTTGTCACTTTCAATAGTAACTACAGGGTCATTTAGATTTATTAGATCACCTGGCTTTACTAGAAGTTCAATAACTTCAACTTTTTTAAATTCACCAATATCTGGAACAAGTAATTTTTCACTCATAATTTAAGTCGATTTATATACCTAAAAAAAGTATATCTTAAATTATTTTTCCACATTATTGAGTTTTTTTGTTCAGCTGAGTTTTTATTGAACAAAAACTTTAAAATAACTAAAAAGTAAACTTTTAATTTCTTTCAATACACATGGCTATTCCCATTCCACCACCAATACAAAGAGTGGCACAACCTTTACTTTTACTTTCTCTGATCATTTCATGAATAAGAGTTACTAAAATTCTAGTTCCCGAGGCTCCGATCGGGTGTCCTAGTGCAATTGCACCACCATTAACATTTACAATTTCTTTGGGAATTTTGAGTTCTCTAATTACAGCAATACTTTGTGCTGCAAATGCTTCATTGATTTCAAATAAATCAACATCTTCAATATTCCATCCGGCTTTTTTTATAGCCATATTCACAGCTGGTATTGGACCAAGCCCCATCAATGAGGGCTCAACACCACAAGACGCCCAGGATACCACTTTAGCTAGTGGCTCTATTTCTCTTAGCTCAGCCTCTTCTCTAGACATCAATATGGTTGCTGCTGCTCCATCATTTATTCCTGATGAGTTACCCGCGGTAACTGTTCCATTTTCTTTAAAAATAGTTTTTAATTTTTTTAAATCCTCTAAGTTTATATTACCTCTTGGATGTTCATCTTTCTCAAAAATAAAATTTTTGTCATCTGTATTAATACTTAATTTGATTAACTCATTTTTAAACTTATCTTCACTTATGGCTTTTTGAGTTTTTTCTTGAGAATTTAATGCAAACACATCTTGTTCGTCTCTAGAGATTTGGTACTTATCTGCTACATTTTCTGCAGTAACACCCATGTGATAGTTATTAAATGAGTCTGTTAGTCCATCATTGACCATCGTATCAACTAATTTATTTTCAGATAATTTTTTATTTTCTCGATAAAAAATTGTATGTGGTGCTCTAGACATATTTTCTTGTCCACCAGCAACTATAATTTTACTTTCTCCTAATTTAATAGATTGATAGCCTGAAACCACTGACCTTAACCCTGATCCACACACTTGATTAATAATGTGAGCAGGTGTTGTTACTGGAATTCCAGCATGAATGGCGGCTTGTCTTGCTGGGTTTTGTCCAGCCCCAGAAGTAAGAACGTGTCCCATGATGACTTCATCAATGTCATCAGTTTTTAATTTTGATTTATAGATAACTTCTTTGATAGCTAGGGTACCCAGTTTATCAGCACTAAGACCTTTTAAAGATCCTTTGTATGTACCTATAGGCGTTCTTAATGCAGCCGTAATAACTATATCATTTGATTTTTTGCTCATTGATAATACAGCATAATATTTTATAACTTAAATTACATCAAAAACTTTGATATGTTAGATAAATTATTTAATTAAGGACCGCTGGCCAAATTGGATAAGGCGCTCGGCTACGAACCGGGAGATTCCAGATTCGAGTTCTGGGCGGTCCACCAAAAAGGGAAAGAAAATGTTAGATTGGCTACTAAAATCATCGCTACAAAAATCAGTTATATATTTTTTTATAATTGTTTTTATAATTTTATTAATTTTAACTTTCGTATTATAAAGAACTATGAGTAATGAATTTGAGCAAATAAGCAATAAGCCTGGCTTTATGATGCATAATGGAGGTGTTTTATTTAGAACTATTTCTGAAACAGAATACGAATTTAAAACTACAATTAATGAAAACCATTTAAATGCGGCTGGGATAACTCACGGTGGTTATTTATCAGCCTTAATTGATGCAGGAGCAGGTACTGCAGCTCACAGGGCATCTGGAAATGCACCTTGTGTAACTATTTCATTAGATCTAAAATTTATTGGTGCTTCTAAAGTTGGTGATGTAGTTACTGGTTTTACAAGAATTCTTAAAAAAACTAATACACTGGTATTTTTATTTTGCGAACTGAAATGTAATAATAAAATTATAACTTCAGCATCGGGGATATGGAAAATCTTAAAAATAAAACCATCTGACCTTGGTCCTGGTGGATAATTATTTTTTTCTTCTATAGTTCAAATAACCAAATATAATTAACAATAAAATCGCTAATGGGTAAATAATTCCTTTATTTGGTCTATCTGCATTTTCTATTTTAAATTCACTTATATAATCACCAGTTTCAAAACCACTTTTTTTAGCTTTCCCATTCCATTGTAAGGTATCCACAATAACTCTATTTTTCGACCTGATTAAACTAATTCCATATTGCTCTAAACTATACTCAGTTTCAAAAGTATTTTTTTTAATTACAAACAGCTTGTATCTTTCACCATAATTACTTGGACGTGTTACTTTAAATCTGGCCTCCTTATTGAAGTCTACTTTCATTAAATGAATTTTGTTAATATTCATATAATTATATTTAGGATAAAATTTATTTAAAACAAATTCTGGGGCTAATAATGAAATAGAGATTAATAAAAAAATTATTATCTCATACCATCTTAATCTATTAATAAACCAAGCTTGAGTTGCAGAAGTAAAAACTAATATTCCTATCAAAGAAGTAATAATTACTAGCAGTCCATGCCACACATTTTCAATTCCTATTAATAATAATTCATGGTTAAATAAAAACACGATAGGCAAAATACCTGTTCTTAAACTGTACCAAAAAGCTTGCAAACCAGTTTTAAGAGGATCACCTCCAGAAATGGCAGCTGCTGCATATGATGCAAGACCAACTGGAGGAGTGACATCAGCCATTAAACCAAAATAAAAAACAAATAAATGAACTGCTATAAGGGGAAATACAAATCCAGATGCATTTCCAACATCAACCAACACTGTTGCCATTAAGGAAGCAACTACAACATAATTTGCAGTGGTTGGAAGACCCATGCCAAGTATCAAACATAAAATTATTGTTAAAAATAGTAAAATAACAACATTATCTTTTGCAATAAATTCTATAACTATAATTAAATTTGTACTTAACCCTGTTGAGCCGACGGCTCCAACTATTATGCCAGCTGTTGCTATTGCTATTCCAACACCAACCATATTTAAGGCACCTTTTTCAAAACCAACTATAGTTTGGTTGAACCAAGTTTTTATTGCTACTTTAAAATCTGGATTTTTTAATAATATATAACCAAGATTTACAATAATTAATGCAATCGTTGCAAAAAATATTGAGTACGAGGCAGTAAACCTTAAATAAACCAACATATATACCAAAACAAAAATAGGTATTAAAAAATGTAATCCTGATAAAAATGTTTTCTTTAAATTTGGAATATCCGCATCGTCCATTCCTTTTAAATTTAATTTTAACGCTTCAAGATGAGAAATATAAAACAATGCCACATAAGAAATAATTGCTGGCAAAAATGCGTGCTTGACCACTTCAAAATAAGTAACTCCTAAAAAACTTGCCATCACAAATGCTGCAGCTCCCATTACGGGTGGCATTAATTGTCCGTTAACTGATGATGATACTTCTATAGCACCAGCTTTTTCTTTGGAAAAACCAGTTTTTTTCATAATTGGAATTGTAAAAGTTCCAGTTGTAACTGTGTTTGCGATTGAAGATCCTGAAATTAAACCAGTCATTCCAGATCCTAAAATTGCTGCTTTTGCAGGTCCTCCTCTCATTTTACCAACCATAGCAAAAGCTAAATCTAAAAAATATTTACCCCCACCAGCTGTTTCCAGAAGTGCCCCAAATAAAACGAATAAAAAAATAAAATCTACAGAAACGCCTATGGGAATTCCAAATATAGCCTCTTGATCAAGCCACTGAAATCCAACCAATCTATTTAATGAAAGTCCACCATGAGAAATTATTTCTGGTGCATATCTACCATAATATGAAAAGAGTAAAAAACAAACTGCGATAATAACTAATGGTAAACCAAACACTCTCCTTGTTGCTTCAATTAATATTAGAATTCCACAACTTCCAATAATCAGCTCAACTGGTAAACTAAATTTTTCCCAAATTGTAACAGTTAAAAGAATTCCCCCTCTATCAACTAATTGGTCATAAAAAAAATAAATATATAAACAACAAAATGCAGCAATAAAACTAATTAAAATATCAAATATAGAAATTTTTTTTCTTTTAGAAATTGGATAAATTAAAAAAGCTAAAGTTAAAGCGAAACCTAAATGAATAGCTCTAGCAGGAAGTCCTTTAAACATTCCAATATCAAACATAAAAGGAAATGGAGAAGCATACCAAAGTTGGAATAATGACCAAATAATTGCTATACTTCCAACAATTTTTAAATGTAGTCCGGTAAGATTTCTAGTTGGAGATAAATCCTCACTAATCTTACTTTCTACCTTATCATCAATATTTTGATTCATATTCAAAAAGATACTCTATAACAAAAAAAAGGCCCAATAAATATATCAGGCCTTTTAATTTAATTAAGTAGTTGGATTACATTAATCCAGCTTCTTTATAATATTTAATTGCACCTGGGTGTAATGGAGCTGACAAACCAGCAGCTATCATATCTTCTTTTTTTAAGGAAGTAAAAGCAGGGTGTTGTTTTTTGAAATCATCAAAATTTTCCATCACAGCTTTAACAACTAGGTATACAAGCTCATCAGAAACATTAGCCGAAGTTACTACGGTAGCTTTAACACCAAAAGTAGTTACATCTTTTTTCTGTCCTGTGTAAGTTCCTTTAGGAATTACAGCTTTAGCATAATAAGCAGCACCATCAATTAGTCCTTGAACTTCAGGACCTGTTAAGTTGATGGGTAAAGCTTTTGCTCCGCAAGAAGCTGCATTCTCCATAGCTCCATTCGGAAACCCTACCGAGTAACCAAAAGCATCAATCTTACCATCACATAATGCTTTTACTTGTTCAGATGAAGTTAATTCAGTAGTTGATTTAAAGAAGCTATTGTTAACTCCCTTTGCATCCATAAGTACCTCCATAGTTCCTCTTTGACCTGAACCAGCGTTACCGATGTTTACAACTTTTCCTTTAAGCCCAGCAAAATCTTTTACTTTTGCTTTTTTTCTCGCCCAAATTTGAAAAGGTTCATTGTGTACTGAGAATACAGCCCTTAAATCACTGTACTGTTTACCTTCCCATTTGCTTGATCCATTTACAGCGTGATATTGCCAGTCAGACTGAGCCACACCAAATTGAAATTCACCAGCTGCGATTTGACCAATATTATAGTTTGATCCACCAGTTGAGGGTGCAGTACATCTGTAAGCTTTGTCTATACCTTTTTTTCTTCCGTGTTCTTTAGCAATTGCTGATTTGTGCAGCATTTTACAAATTGCGTTACCAGTTTGGAAGTATACTCCAGTTGGTCCACCTGTTCCTATCGTGAAGAACTCTGCAGATTTTGCAACACCAGTAAAAGATAAAGATGCAACAAAGATTAGTAGAGCACTTGATAGAGATGTTATTACTTTTTTCATGTTCTCTCCTCTATATCGTTATTTTTATTATTAAATTAAACAGTAATTAAGCGAGCATGTATACCAAGTAGTTACGTTGATGTTGACCATTTTTTTAACTTGTCCACACCCTCGACAATCTTAGGTGCAAGTTTTAAAATTAAGTTCTTATCAATTGTTTGTCCATTTTGAGTCTGCTTCATAAACTCTTGACCATCAAAGTCTGTAAAGCTTAGCCTTGCTAACATTTGATTTTTATCAAAACCAAAATCTGATCCTGGTAATAACGCTACGCCTGTCTCCTTTAAAATATTGTCACACATTTCTGATGATGTATTAAATTTTTTATTTAAAAATTCTGGCATAAGGTAAAACCCACCTTGGGGCTTATTAATTAAAACCTTGTTTGATTTTAGGTTTTCATAAACATAATTACCAACTGCCTTAAGAATATTTTTAGAACTATCAATAAATTTACTATGATCGTTTGTATAAGCAGTAATTGCAGCATATTGAATTGGCGCACTGACAGCAGAAAAAGTTTCACTAGCTAAAACATTAATTGAATTTTTTAAAATATTTAAAGAGTCTGGAACTACAAAATAACCCAATCTCCACCCACCTGCACCACACCATTTACTTAAACCTGTGCTTATAATAGTTTTTTCAGGACAAAAACTTGAAATAGATTTGAACCCTTCATCAAAACTCAACTCAGAATAAATTTCATCTGATAAAATAATAAGATTATATTTTTTAGCAATCTCACTAATTTCTTCTAGATTTTTACAAATCTGCCCAGATGGATTATTTGGTGAATTCAAAAATAATAGATAGTTTTTATTTTTGTCCTTTAAAATAACCTCCTCAATTTCAGATCCAGTAGGAAACCAATTATTTTCTCTTTTTGTTTGAATTGATTGAATTTTGTTTCTTCCAAGAATTGCTTGTGGGGCATAAGAAACCCAACTTGGTGCTGGCAATATTATTTCTCCATCAAATAAAATGTGAAGTAAAAACATTAATTCTTTTGAGCCAGGACCTATAATTACATTTTTAGGTTTGTAATTATAATCTTTTTTAACTGATGTATATTTTGCAACAGCCTCTCTAAGCTCATTAAGACCTTGCATTGGCAAATATTTATTTTGATAGGCGTTATTTTTTAACGCGTTAACAATATCAGTTGGTATTTGG
>CAJQSZ010000031.1 GCA_905618805.1 uncultured Candidatus Pelagibacter sp. | reverse complement strand
TTTACTTTATATTTATTATTCCTTTTTAAAATAGATTTAAATATTGACATTAATAGCTCATATCTATTAATTTTAATTATTGTTAATTTATTTATAGCCAGAAAATTTTTAGATTCTTTGCATAAACACGTCATGAATAACAATGATATTCAAAGAAATATTATGCTAGTAGGATCCATCAATTCCATAGCTAAAATTCTAGAAGAAAAAAAAGATAAGATCAATATATACAAATGTTGTTTTATAAAAGATGATTATGAGCACTCTGTAGAGGAGGCGAGAAAGAGTCTCAAAATTCCAGTTTTTACTAATGAATCAGAGATAAGAGTGATTTTAGAATATCATGAACTAGGACAAATTTGGATTTTAGATAATGATGATAAAAGTCTTATTAATTATTTTTTAGATACAGTGATTAAATTTTCAGTAGATATTATAATTGTTAACTTAAAAAAGGATGGTGAAAAAAATATCAAATTACTGTCTGATAATTTAATCAACAACAAATATAGCTATAGCAATTATCAAACATCAAGATTTTATGGCTTAAGTTTACTTTATAAGCTAACTTTTGATAAAATTTTGAGTATTTTATTTTTATTGCTACTATCTCCTCTGCTCATTTTGGCAATGATATTTATCTACGTCGAAGATGGGTTGCCTATGTTTTTTTCAGAAGAAAGTGCCGGATGGGATGGTAGAAGATTTGATGTCTATAAATTGAGAGTTCATAGAAAAGATTCACTCAATAAAAAAATCTTAGCTAATGAAAATAATAAAAAATGGCTAAAAATTGGAAGGATAGCTAATAAATTACGTATTGATGAGATACCTCAATTTTATAATGTATTAAAAGGTGATATGTCTATTGTTGGACCAAGACCTCACATGCTTAAGGACGATTTATATTATGCAGAAGTGTTTAAACAATTTTTAAAAAGAAATAAAGCTTTTCCAGGTTTAACTGGTTGGGCCCAAGTTAGTGGTTTTAGAGGCAAGAATCCTAGCAGTATAAATATGAAAAAGAGAATGGAGCATGACTTGTGGTATATGAATAATTGGAGCATTTGGCTAGACATCTTTATAGTTTTAAAAACGTTCTACATAATTTTTAAAAAACCAATAAAATAAAAAAATTCTAATCTTAATTTGATAAAAATGTGTTTTACTCACTTACTTTTAATTGGATATATGTAAAAATATTGACATTTTAACAATAAAATTTAAGGTTGAATTTTGTTGCATGTATATTTTCTAAAAATTTATTATAAAAATGATAACTAAAAAAATAGCTCTTATAGGATTAGGATATGTTGGATTACCGCTTGCGGCTGAATTTGGAAAAAAACGTGAAGTAATAGGTTTTGACATCAATAAGAATAGAATTGATCAACTTAAAAAAAAAATCGATCCAACTTTAGAAATATCAAAAAAAGAATTCACAGAGGCTACTTATTTAAACTTCACATCTAATCCAAAAGATCTTAAAGACTGCAATATTTTCATCATTACTGTTCCCACTCCAATTGACAATCATAAGAGGCCAGATTTAACTGCATTAGAAAAATCCAGTGAAACAGTAGGCTCTGTACTTAAAAAGGGTGATGTTGTTATTTATGAATCAACTGTATACCCTGGTGCAACTGAAGAGATATGTGTACCCATTCTTGAAAAAAAATCAGGCTTAATTTTTAATAAAGATTTTTATTGTGGATATTCACCAGAACGTATCAACCCAGGTGATAAAAAACACAGATTAGCTGATATTAAAAAAGTAACTGCAGGTTCAACACCTGAAATTGCTATAGAAATAGATGAATTATATAAAGAGATAATTGTTGCAGGCACACATAAAGCTGAAAGTATTAAAGTTGCAGAAGCTGCTAAGGTTATTGAAAACACACAAAGAGATTTAAATATTGCACTTATAAATGAGCTCGCTCTAATTTTTAAAAAGATGGATATTGATACTGAAGCAGTATTAAAAGCTGCAGGCACTAAGTGGAATTTTTTACCCTTTCGTCCAGGGTTAGTAGGAGGACACTGTATTGGTGTTGATCCATATTACCTAACTCACAAAGCCAATGAAGTTGGTTATTATCCAGAGATGATCTTAGCTGGACGTAGATTAAATGATAATATGGGCTCTTATGTTGCAAATGAAGTATCAAAACTTATGACCAAAAAACGTATTCAGATAGCAGAAGCAAATATTCTTATTATGGGTTTAACCTTTAAAGAAAATTGTCCTGATCATCGTAACACCCGAGTTGTTGATTTAGTCAAAGAGTTTAAAAGTTTTAGTTGCAATGTAGATGTCTATGATCCGTGGGTTAATAAAAAACAAGTTGCTAAAGAATATAAAATTGAACCGATTGATAAGCCAATAAAAGGCAAATATGATGCAATTGTTCTTGCAGTTTCTCATGATAAATTTAAATCATTAACAGAAGGTCAAATTAGAGCTTATGGTAAAGACAATCATGTATTATATGATATTAAATATCTACTTAAAAAAAATGAGTCAGATGGAAGGTTGTAATCATTATTTTCATTGAGTAAATTCTTGGAATTATTAATTGAAAGTTGAAAACTAATTATAAAAAAATCTTTTAACTAAATAAATTATGCTAAAAAGTATATTAGAATTTTTTTCATTACTCACACCAGATCAACGTAAACGTTTTTTTATACTGCAAATATTGCTTATTATCATGACCGTTGCAGAAGTTGTGAGTATTTTTTCTATAACACCATTTATGGCTATAGTTGGAGACCCATCTATTCTTCAAAGAGAAAATTTTTTAAGTATGTTATATTTAAAATCTAACTTAGATGAACCATATGAATTTATTTTTTATTTAGGTTTAGTTGTTTTAACTATTTTAACAATATCAGCATTTATCTCAATATTCATAACATGGCGTTTGGCAATGTTCGCAACTAAAATTGGCGTTGAAATAGGTGATAGTCTTTATTCACATTACTTAAATCAAGATTGGCTTTTTCACACAAAGGAAAATAGCTCGAATCTGACTAAGAAAATTGCCAATGAAGCAACGAGATTAACAACCGAATTTATACTTCCTTTAATGTACGTTAATGCTCGTTTTTTTTTAACTTTATTAATTGTACTTATACTATTTTTATACGATCCAATCATCTTAATTATAAGTTTAATAGTTTTTTCTTCAGCTTATATCATTATATTTAAACTTGCTCGAAGAAGACTTGCAACAAATAGTAAAGATATTTCTGATATGTTCTCAGAACGATTTAAGTTAATGAATGAAGGTTTCGGCGGCATCAAAGAAGTTTTGTTATTGGATAAAAGTGATTTTTTTAAAAAACGTTTTATTAAAACAGGAAAAAAACTTTCAAACGGTCTAGGAGTTAATAGGGCAGTAGCACTAATACCCAGATATTTTATGGAGTTATTAGGTTTTGCCTCTATGGTCATTTTAGTTATATATCTGATATCAAACTATAAAGGTAACCTAGGTTTAATAATGCCTATTTTATCCATATATGCTATTGCAGGTGTAAAATTACTTCCAGCTCTCCAACAAATTTATAATGGCATTGCAACAGCAAAAGGAAATTTATCAGCTTATGAATCTATTCGAGAAGATTTAATAAATATTAAAACTTTTACTGTGCAAAAAGTTGAGGCTAATCAACAAGTGTGGTCTAAAAATAACGAAATTAGTTTAAAAAATATAACATTTAATTACCCAGAAAAAAAAACCATTGCTCTTAAAAATATATCACTAGTAATAAAGCCAAATACTACAGTAGGATTTGTAGGAACTTCAGGCTCAGGTAAATCAACACTGATTGATGTTATTATTGGCCTAATTAAACCTCAACAAGGAGAGATTTTAATCGATGGAATACCTCTTATTAAGAAAAATTTAAGAGCATGGCAAAATAAAATTGGTATTGTTCCCCAGACAATATTTCTAACAGAGGGAACAATTGTAGAAAATGTAGCGTTTGGAATACCAGATGACTTAATTAACCATGAGCAGGTTAAAAAAGCATTAAAACTAGCTCATTTGGAAGAGTGGGTGTTGGAGTTAGAGAATGGGATTTATTCTAAAGTAGGTGAACGTGGAATACAACTTTCAGGAGGACAAAGACAACGTATAGGTATAGCACGTGCACTTTATTACGAAGCAGATGTTTTGGTATTTGACGAAGCTACTAGTGCACTAGATGGGATTACTGAAAAAGCTATTATAAATGCCATTCATGATTTGACTGGTAAAAAGACAGTGATTATGATTGCTCATAAACTTGGGATACTAAAAAAATGTGATCAAATATTCTTAATGAATAAAGGAAGTATTGTTGATAGTGGTAACTATCAGCAACTTTTAGAAAAAAATGAAGAGTTTAAAAAAATGTGAGCTAGAGCATAATGATATTAAAATCAAAAAATGATTCTAGAATATAAATGTAATGAATTATCCACCAGCATTTGCAGTGATTTAGCAAGCGAATTTCCAGTTTACATTTATTGGTCTGCAGATAAGCAGGTTTTGCTTTATTCAACCTCGGTCACTGAATTGTTTGATGATGTACGAATTCCCAAACCACTAAAAGTATCAAACGAAGGTATCTCTTCTTTATTACAAAGTGGTGTTGTGCCACCACCCAATACAGGATATCAAAATATTTATATTTTAGGTATCGGTGATACAGCAAAAGTTGCCACTGTGAATGGTAAAATTAAAGTCACTTTTAAGCACGAATTTCCATTTATGAATACCAACCGATTGCAAGCAGACGAAATCAAACCTAATACAGATCTAATTCTACAAATGGTAGCAGAAGCAACCATTAATCGTATAGATAAATCTAAACCAAGTTTTTTATTTCATAGCGCAGGCAAGGATAGCAATACTATTGCTTTAGCTCTGGCAGAAGCAGGGTGGCAAGATAAAGTAACACTCATAACCCATAAATCAAAAGGTATGGCTGATGAAAGTAAAATAAGTGAAAAAATTGCTAAACAGCTTGGTTTTAAACATCAAATACTACACGAGGTTGATCAGCTTCAAGCTTATCATAAACAAGCGATTAAAGAATATTTTATCAAAACGCCATTTCCTTGTACTGATAATGTCTCGCTCGCATACCCACTTTATGTAGAGCAATTACCAGAACTAAAAGGTTCTAATATTATTGATGGTGGTGGTAACGACTGCTACATGATAATACCACCAACTCAAAGAGAATTAAGAACTATATCTTTATCTAGATTAATTTCTCAGCTTTCATTTATGAGAAAATTTGTCAACTCTGAAAGTATATTTAATCCCTTGTTAAGAACACCTGCAGAATGGTTTGGAATGGCTGGACTAAGTTTAAAGGATGCAAATAAAATTTTTTCTAATAATCAATCAGTTTATCCACACTGGTCCAAAGAAAGTAATTCACGTAAAGAGTGGGATACTTTTTATTTTAAAACAGACATTTTATCAACAATCACAGCACCAGAAGTTCATATACGAAAAGCAAGAAACTTTGCGGACTCAATAGGCTCAAATTTAATATTACCATTTGCAAACCAAAAACTTGCTGAATATTTTAACAAGTTACCTGAAACTTATCTTTTTAATCGCAAACAACTTAAAAATAAAATCATTTTAAGAGAAATTCTCAAAAATCGTATAGGATTAGACTCTGACAAACTTGGAAAGATGGGATGGGTTTATTCTACACAAAGTATTATTTTACACAATTGGAATGAGATCTTGATTGAAATCCAAGCCTGTAAACTATGGTGCCATGCAGATCTTCTAAAAATATTAAATAGAATGCGCAATCGAATGAATGGTAAAGGATGGGGCTCAATAGCTTCTGGTCGATATATTTATCGTATTTATTTAATTTCTTCTTGGTATAATTACAACAAGTATTTAGCTTAAGTAGTTTTAAATATATCGTTAATAAACTACAATAATAATTGAAATATTTTAAATTGATCTAATAAAAAGTTTTGAGTAATTTTTTTTATGAATAATCTTGTTTTTTTTAATAACACAACAGATATATTTTCAACGTTTACAGTTTTAGTGCTTGGAGGTTGTCTAATTAATATTTTAGCACATAATTTTAAAGCTACTAAAACTCGTGCTTTAGGATTATATGTCTGGCATAGTATTTTCTGCGTAATTTATGTCTTTATATCATTGAGACAGCCAGCAGATTCAATTGCTTATTACATAAAATCTAAAGGCAGTTTTGATTTTGAGTTAGGCACATATGCAGTTGTGTACTTTATTGGATTTTTTTCTGATACATTATCTTATTTAGGTGTATTCATGATATTTAATATTTTTGGATCTATTGGGCTTATTGCAGTAGATGCATCGTTAAGGCATGTGACTGAGAATAAATCAAGTTTTGTTAAGTTTATGGTATTAATAGTCGTTCTTTTACCTTCTATGAATTTTTGGACTGGAGGAATAGGCAAAGACTCAATTGCATTTATGTCAACAGGTCTTTTATTGTGGGCATCTATTAATTTTAAACAAAATTATATCCTGCTTTTTATTGCATTTGTTTGTATGTTTTTAGTTCGCCCACATATAGGAGCTATAATGGTTTTTACTTTTGCTTTATCATTATTACTTACTAAAATTTCACCACTTAAAAGAATTTTTTTTATTATTATTAGCATAATTGGTATGATAAAAATTTCACCAATTGTATTTAAATATTTAAAATTAGATCAAGCGAGCTCTCTACAAAATTATATTGATGTGAGACAAGGTTATAATATAGACGGCGGTGGTTCTTTAGATATAGGCTCACTGTCTATATTTAATAAAATATTTACCCATGGTTTTAGACCACTTCCATATGAAGCCCACAATTTTTTATCTTTTATGTCATCTATAGATAATATGTTATTACTTATAGTTTTTAGTTTATCTTTATTTAGTGCACTATTTTTTAAAGGGAAAAAGTTTTCACTTAACCTAAGCCATCCAAAAGAAAATAGGTGGTTTTTATTAATTTTTTCTTTGAGTGTGATGATTACCTCATCCATGATAACTTCTAATCTTGGAATTTCAGTGCGTCAGAAATGGATGTATATGCCAATACTACTCTATTTTATGTTTTTAATTATGAAAGTTAGATGGTCTAATTCAAGTAAGTTTTAAAGATTTAAGTTTTTTTATTATGAAAATTTTTAATATAATTACAGGTTTAAATAACGGTGGTGCAGAGGCAGTTTTGTACCGTTTATGTGTGCATGACACCAATTATAAACATACAGTTATCTCCTTGATGGACGAAGGTAAATACGGTCAATTACTTAAAGAGGCTGGTGTTGTAGTTCATTGTTTAAATATGCCTGCTGGCCGTGTGACTCTATCAGGTCTTTATAAACTTTTTAAACTTATTCGAAAGTTTAAACCAAATGTTGTACAAACTTGGATGTACCATGCTGATTTGATTGGTGGTGTGATAGCGCGTTTAGCTGGTATTAAAAAAGTTTTTTGGAATATCCGTCATACAACACTTGAACCAGGAAAATCAAAGCGCTCAACTATTTTTATAGCAAAACTATGTGCTATGTTGAGTAAAAGAGTACCTAAAGGGATTGTTTGTTGTGCGAAGAAAGCTGTCGAAGTACATGGTTCAATTGGTTACGATATTTCAAAGATGACAGTGATCGCAAATGGTTATGATCTTTCAAGTTTGTGTCCAATACCAAATGCACAGGCACAACTGAAAAAAGAGTTGGGTAATGTTTTTCCCCTAATTGGAATGGTAGGACGTTTTCATCCACAAAAAGATCATCTTGGTTTGTTAGACGCATTTACTATTGTTAAAAAAAGAGGTGTACCTCATAAACTAGTTTTGGTTGGTTATAAAATAAACACTTCCAATATTGCTCTTATTGAAAAAATAGAGTTATTAGGACTAAAAGATGAAGTACTTTTACTTAATCAACGTGACGATATTACTGCTATTATGAATATCCTTGATCTACATATTTTATCCTCATCATTTGGTGAGGCTTTTCCTAATGTTTTAGCTGAAGCGATGGCTTGTTCCACACCTTGCGTAACTACAGATGTTGGTGATGCTGCGTTCATTGTAGGAGATACAGGTTGGGTTGTTCCTCCTAAAAATCCACAAGCATTAGCAGAAGCTATTTTAATAGCAATAAACCAAAAAAAAGTTGATCCAATTACATGGGCTAGTCGCAAAATTGCCTGCCGTAAAAGAATTGTTGATAATTTTAGTATTCAAACTATGGTAGAGAATTACCACCGTGTTTGGTTAGATGAGTGAATATATTAATAATTTGAATAATAATAAGTTTAAGATTTGATGATTAAATTAAGTTATTCCAAATTAATTTTTTTAATTCATATTTTTCATCATCCATAATTCTAGTTTTATCATAATCAATTTATCTTGTCTGTGGTTACGTAAAGTTTTTGTATAAAGATCTAGCTTTAGATCTATACTTTCTAATGCATCGTTTATTACAGTTATCACAATTTCTTTTGCTTGTTCAATATTCATGATTTCTTCCTACCTTTAGCCAATCCACTTTTAAGCATCGCGGCAGTAAAGCCAAACTATTTGCAAAGACATATTACTAAATTATTAAATTTATAAATATATTTTTTATTAGATTTTAAAAGAAAAAGATAAGCTTTTTTAAGAAAACAAACCCTAGGAGCAGTTTGATAAGAAGTTACTTAAAAATACTAATATTTATATTAT
>CAJQSZ010000030.1 GCA_905618805.1 uncultured Candidatus Pelagibacter sp. | reverse complement strand
AATCTAATTAATTGACCATCAATTTGAGGGTTTAAACCAAGTTCAGATTTTTTAATAGCTGAATCAACTAATGGGACATTATTAAGATCCCAAACTTGAATATTTATTGTTCGAGCATCTGGAGTTGTTATACTAGATACTTGATTTAATGGCATCGCTTGACCGTAAACATCAACCTTAACAAGATCAAGCATTGAAGCATTTGCCCTGCCAGTTCTTAACGATGTTAATTCCCTTGAAAAAACCTCAATGGTCCTATCCATCTTCTGGCTGTATGTTTTGTCGTTAAACATTTATTCACCTATCTTGATTCTATAGAAATCATTAATCTTTAAATCAGATATTTTAAGATCTTTTACAATATCTTGCACTTTTTTTTTTGGTTCCATTACCCAAGCTTGTGTTAATAGTGCATTATCATCTTTAAACTTATTCATTTTACCTAAACTAATTTTTTGAGCTATCTCATCAGGTTTTCCAGAGTTTTTTAATTCTTCTGTAACTAAGTCCTGTTCTTTTTGAAGAACATCTTTGTCAATTAAATCTGAACTTAAGGCTAATGGATTAGATGCAGCTATATGCATTGAGAGCTGTTTACCAAAAACCTTGACGGCTTCACTATCATCAGAGGTTTCAAGAGATGCAATAACTGATAATTTAGATAAATTATCTTTAACCACAGTGTGCAAGTAGTTAAAATTTTTAGTTCCTTGTTGATTAAATGTTTTTGCTTTACCAACTGTAATTTTTTCACCCATTTTTGCTATTAATGAAACAAGGCTGTCTTCAACGGATTTACCATCTGACATGTTGGATTTGTTTAATTTATCTAAATCAGAATCATTTTGGTTATTTAAATCACTAAGTTCTTTTGCAAATGATACAAAGTCATCATTTTTTGCAACAAAATCTGTCTCACAATTAAGCTCTAAAACAGAAATCTTATTTTCATCGCCAGTGGTTGCAATTACACCTTCTTTAGCATCTCTAGACATTTTTTTTGAAGCTTTGGAAATTCCCTTAACTCTTAAGATTTCTACTGCTTTATCTAAATCTCCACCAGATTCTTTAACGGCTAAATTACAATCTTTAAAACCAGCACCTGTTGCTTCTCTAAGTTGTTTTACTTTTTCAATATCACTCATATCAATTAATTTTTTTTTTTTTAAAAAATTTAGCATCTAATTTTTCTCTATCCAACTCCTGAACAGTCTTAGTAGATTTTTCCTTAGCTGCTAACTTGACATCTTCAACTTCAGGTTTTTCCTCTATTTTAGAGGGGGTAGCTTTTTTAGCATTTTCAATAGTCTCTTTTACTAAATTACAATACAAATCTATTGCTCTTCTTGCATCATCATTACCGGGAATTGGAAATTCAATTCCATCTGGATTTGAATTACTATCTAAAATAGCCATAATCGGTATACCTAATTTAGAAGACTCTGCGATAGCTAATGATTCATAGTTTGTGTCAATAATAAAAACTAAGTCTGGAACTTTTTTCATTTCAGCAATTCCTCCTAGTGACCTTTCAAGTTTATCTTTTTTAACACTCATTTTAAGAAGTTCTTTTTTGGTGAAACCTCTATTTTCAGAAACTAGATCAGCTTCATATTTTTTCATTTTTTTAATTGAACCAGAAATTGTACCCCAGTTAGTAAGCATTCCACCCAGCCATCTATAATTTACAAAATATTGTCCTGTTTCTTTTGCAACTTCTGCAATAGCTTCTGAAGCTTGTTTTTTTGTTGATACAAAAAGAATTTTTCCATTATTGAGAATTGTGTTGTAAACTTTTTCTAAAGCAACATTTGTTAATTCTAATGTTTGAGTTAAATCAATAATATGAATTGAATCTCTTTTTCCAAAAATATATTTTTTCATTTTTGGGTTCCATCTTAGTGTCTTGTGACCTAAGTGTACTCCTGCTTCTAATAGTTGTTGGATAGTTAAACTTGGTATTTTCATATTTATTCCCGGTTAAGCCACCACAGTAACTTCCATTTAAGGACCGGAGGTATAAAACCACAAACTGTGTGCGTGTTAATTTAATTTAACTGTTATTTACAAATTATTTTAAAAACAAACAAGTCTTTTTTAGTGAATAATCGTCGATATATCATCTTTTCGAAGGATATTTATTGCTTTTCTATCAATTAGACGTTTGTTTTTAAGATGGAAGCTAATGATGTTATCTTTATCACCAATATTGATTTTAACCTTTGTTGTGCCGTTCTCTTTTGTTAAGTCTGATATTTTATCAAGATCTTCCATGGATTTGATATTAAATGTAATCTCGTTAACTGGTTTATTAAAGAGATCTTTTAAAGAGGCTATTTTTTGAACATTTATTCTTTTGGATTTTTTATCATCATTAGAAATCGTTTTAATCAAAGTTATAATTAATGAACTGCCCACAATAAGAACGTCTCTATTCATTTCTAATATATCAGAAAAAACAAAAAGTTCAAAAACACTAGTTAAATCTGTGAATTTAATAACACCATATGAGTTACCTCTCGCAGTTTTTCTTTCTGTAATTTTTAAAAGTGTTGCTGCAATATTTGCTTCCTTAATATGGTCATCTAAATTAAATTTCACGTAATCAACTATCATATAATCATCAAAAATTTCTTTGAATTGGTTTAATGGGTGATTAGAAATAAAAAAGCCAATAGCTTCAAATTCTCTTGCTAGTCGATCTTCAAATTTCCAATCTTCAATATTAAGAACTATTTCATTATCCTGTTGTTCATCAGAAGCAAAAAGATCGATTTGATTTGCTGCTTTATTTTCATAAATACTTTTTGTTTTTAAGATAAAATTAGGGATTGAAGCAAATAAAGCTTGTCTATTTTTATCTATATTATCAAAGGCTCCTGCTTTTACTAGACCCTCTAACTGTAGTTTATTAATATCTTTTGGGTTAACTCTATTTAGAAAATCATTGATTGATTTAAATTCACCATTTTCTTTTCTTTCCTTAATAACATTTGAAATTGCTTCAAGACCTACGCTCTTAATTCCACCCAAGGCATAATAGAAATTATCCTCATCAAACTGAAAATCAGCAAAACACTTATTAATATCTGGGCGTATAACTTTAATATTAATTCGCTTCAATTCCTCATAAAATTCACTCAATTTATTTTGGTTTGATATATCCATTGTCATTGAGGCTGCAAAAAACTCTTTGGGATAATATGTTTTTAAAAATGCTGTTTGATAAGATATGATTGCATAAGCGGCTGCATGACTTTTATTAAAACCATACTCAGCAAATGGTTCAATCTTTAAAAAAATACTTGCAGCAATATCTTTGCTAATTCCATTTTTAAGAGCACCTGCAATAAAACCTTGTTTTTGCCTTTCTAATTCTGCTCTTTTCTTTTTACCCATAGCTCTTCTCAAGATATCAGCTTCTCCTGCAGAAAATCCAGATAGCTTTTGAGCTATTTGCATTACCTGCTCTTGGTAAATAATTACACCATAGGTAGGTTTAAGAATATCCTCAAGTAATGGATGTAAATAATCTGGTGTTTGTCTTCCATGTTTACAATCGTTATAAACTGGAATGTTGCTCATGGGGCCTGGACGATAAAGTGCAACTAAAGCAATAATATCCTCAATATGATTGGGTTTCATTTGCAATAATGCTTCACGCATTCCTGCACTTTCCACTTGGAATAATCCAACTGTATGACCTGAAGATAGTAGCTCAAAAACCTTTTTATCTTCAAAATCAATATCTTCAATTTTAAAATCAATAACTTTTTTATTAATTAGTTTTTGAGTTCTATTGATCACAGTTAAAGTTTTTAAACCTAAAAAATCAAATTTAATTAAGCCAGCATTTTCTGCTGAATACATGTCAAATTGTGTAGATGGTAATAATAAATTAGCTGCAGCATCTTTATATAAAGGAACAACATCTGTTAATTTTCTATCTGCTATAACTACACCAGCTGCATGAGTTGCTACATTTCTATTTAAACCTTCTAATTTTAAAGAAAGATCAGTTAACTTTTTTACACGAGGGTCTTCATTAACTAATTTTTGAAGTCTGGGTTCACTATTAATGCATTCAATTAAGCTTTGCGGTCTTGATGGATCAAATGGTATCATCTTTGAAATACTATCAACAAATCCATAAGGTAAACCTAAGACTCTACCAACATCTCTAATAACCATTCTTGCTTTTAATTTACCAAAAGTAATAATATGAGCTACACTGTCTTTATATTTTGTTGTTAAATATTTGAAAACAAGATCTCTTTTTTCCTCACAAAAATCTATATCAAAGTCAGGCATTGATACACGATCAGGGTTTAAAAATCTTTCAAATATTAGATTAAATTTTATTGGATCAACATCTGTAATGGATAAGCACCAAGCAACAAGAGAACCTGCTCCAGAACCTCTGCCTGGTCCGACTGGTATATCATTATTTTTAGCCCATTTGATATAGTCAGAGACAATCAAAAAATAACTTGGATATTTCATTTCAATGATTATCTTTAGCTCATGATCTAATCTGTCTTTATATTTTAAAAACTTATTATCATTTTTTAGATTATTTTCTTTAATCTTGAAAACTTTAAAGAATTTTTCTTTTAACCCATCTAAAGAATCTTTTTTAAGTATTTCATCTGCACTACCACCTTTTTCAGAGCTTATATTGGGTAATATTGGTTTGGAAAATTGTG
>CAJQSZ010000029.1 GCA_905618805.1 uncultured Candidatus Pelagibacter sp. | reverse complement strand
TCAGGATAATGAAATTAAGGTTTTAATTGATAGAGAAAGTGGAGACATCGGAATTTTTAGAAAATTAATTATTGCTGAAAACCCAGAAAATATAAATACAGAAATTAATCTTCAAGATGCAATTATCCTAAACGATGAAAATAAGACCAAGAATGTTGGTGATGAAATTTTACAGCCACTACCCTCTTTCGATTTTGGAAGAATTGCAGCACAAACAGCAAAACAGGTTATTAGTTTTAATGTAAGAGAGGCTGAACGTGAAAGACAATATAGTGACTTTATAGATAAAAAAGATTCAATTTTAAGTGGTATTGTTAAACGTTTAGAATTTGGAAATGTGATAGTTGATTTAGGTCGAGCAGAGGCAATAATTCAAAAAAATGAGATTATCCCTAGAGAAAATATTAAAGCAGGAGATAGAATTAAGGCATACTGCTATGATGTGCGTAGAGAAACAAGAGGACAGCAAATATTTTTATCAAGAGCACACACTAAATTTATGGAAAAACTTTTTGTTCAAGAAGTTCCTGAAATTTATGATGGTTTAATTGAAATTAAATCATCGGCTAGAGACCCAGGAAGTAGAGCAAAGATTTGTGTTAAAGCAGTTGATACCTCATTAGATCCAGTAGGTGCCTGTGTTGGAATGAGAGGATCAAGAGTTCAAGCTGTTGTCAATGAACTTCAGGGAGAAAAAATTGATATAGTTAATTGGTCTGAAGATCCAGCTATAATAGTCTCGAATGCATTGTCACCAGCTGAAGTACAAAGAGTTAATGTTGACAGTGTTGCAAAGAAACTAGATGTAATTCTAACTGAAGAAAATTTAAGTAAAGCAATTGGCCGTAGAGGTCAAAATGTAAGATTGGCTACTAAGTTGTTAAATTATGAAATTAATATAATGACAGATGCAGAAGATTCTGAGAGAAGGCAGTTAGAGTTTAAAGAAAAAACAGAAAATTTTGTTAAAAATTTAGAACTAGATGAAACGTTAGGCCAACTATTAGTGGCTGAAGGTTTTTCCTCAATCTCAGATATCAAAGACACCACTCCCGAAAGTTTAATGAAGATCGAAGGAATAGAAGAGGATACGGCTAAAGCCTTAATAGAGAGAGCAAAAGAGTTTTATCAAAAAGATCAAGAAGATATTACAAAAAGAATTAAAGACCTGGGACTTCAAGATGACCTTATAAACCATAAAGGATTAACACCAGGTATGTTGGTTACTTTGGGAGAACAAAAAATTTTAAAGCTAGAAGATTTTGCAGATCTTGCATCTGATGAACTAACTGGTGGCTACGACGTTTTAAAAGGTGAAAGAATTAAAATTCAAGGCTATCTTGAAGATTTTGCATTATCAAAAACTGAGGCAGACGAACTAATTATGTCTGCAAGAAATATTATTTATAAAGATTGAGTAATGAAATATGGAAAACAAAAAAACAAAATTAACACTTTCTGGCATTGCCAAGAAATCGATAGAGAATATAGAGTTAGCAAAAACTCAAAGTAAAAACTCAGTTGTAATTGAAAAAAAACCAAGTAAATTTGCTTCAAGAGGCGGCTTTAGCAGACCTGCTAGTGTAAGGTCTAAGCCAGCAGTAAGTCCCATAGGAACCTTTACCCCAAGAACTACCACTGAATCCAAGCCATCTTCACCAATTACTAATGATCATGAAAAACGTAAATTGGCTGAACAAAGAGCAACTAGAAGACTTAAGGGCGAATCGGGAAAACCTGATACAAAAAAAAGAGAATTGAAACTAACAGTTTCTAGAGCTTTAAGTGATGAGATTGAAGCAAGATCAAGAAGCATGGCTTCACTCAAAAGAGCAAAGTTAAAAGAAAACAGAGAACTTACGAAGGAAGAGATTCAAGAAAATTTAAAACCAATAAAAAGAGATGTGAATATTCCAGAAGCAATTACAGTTAGAGAATTATCTAACAGAATGGCTGAACAATCTAACAATGTCATAAAACATTTATTTGGAATGGGGGTCACAGTTACTATCAACCAAACGCTAGCAGCAGATACAGCTGAGTACCTAGTAAAGGAATTTGGCCATAACCCAATAAGAGAAACAAAAGCCGAAGAGATTATTCAAAAGATTAAAGACTCTAGATCTGAAAATTTAAAAAATAGACCTCCAATAGTAACAGTAATGGGTCATGTTGATCATGGCAAAACGTCAGTATTAGATGTTTTAAGAAGTGCAAACGTTGTATTGGGAGAGTTTGGTGGAATTACACAACACATTGGTGCTTATCAAATAGAACATGAATCAAAAAAAATAACTTTTATAGATACGCCAGGTCACGCAGCCTTTACTGAGATGAGAGCTAGAGGGTCAAAACTAACGGATGTTGTAATTTTAGTTGTTGCAGCAGATGATGGTGTTAAACCTCAAACAATTGAATCAATAAAACATGCAAAAGCTGCAAATGTTCCAATAGTTGTTGCTATAAATAAATGTGATTTACCAGACTCAGATCCACAAAAAATTAAAAATCAACTTTTAGAATATGAGCTTATTGCAGAAGATTTATCAGGAGATACTTTGATGGTTGAAATATCTGCAAAAACAAAAAAAAATTTAGATAAATTAGTAGAGGCAGTCGTATTACAAGCTGAAATTTTAGACTTGAAAACTGATTTTGAATCTAAAGCAACAGGAATTGTTTTAGAATCAAAAATTGATGTAGGTAGAGGAGCTGTAGCAACCGTTGTAGTAACCTCAGGAACAATTAAAAAAGGTGATTTTTTTGTTAGTGGATTAAAGTGGGGCAAAGTAAGAGCTTTAATTAATGATAAAGGAAAAAATATTGATGAAGCACCACCATCAACACCTGTTGAAATTTTAGGAATTAATGGAGCAGCTAAATCTGGAGATGATTTTATTGTTTTAGATTCAGAAAAAGAAGCCAAAACGTTAAGTGAAAATAGAGCAGATGAAACTAAAACTGGAGGAAGTCCTTTAACTCTTGCAACTCAAGATTCTGCTTTTGCAGATAAATCTGCTGCTGAATTAAATATTATTATAAAATCAGATGTACATGGGTCTGCTGAAGCAATTAAGGGTGCGATCAATCAAATTAAGCATGATGAAGTTAAGCCTAAAATTATACTATCAGATATTGGAATGGTAACAGAAACTGATGTAACTTTAGCAAAAGCATCTAATGCTACTCTAATTGCATTCAATGTTAAGCCAAGCAAGGAAGCAAAAAAATTAGCAGAAAATGAAAAAATTAAAATTAATTCTTACAATATTATTTATGAAGTTTTGGATTATATTAAATTGAAAATGTCAGGGCTTCTTGCTCCAGATATTCAAGAAACAATTAATGGTACAGCTCAAATCTTGGAAATCTTTAAAGTTTCAGGAACAGGAAAAGTTGCTGGTTCTAAAGTAACAGATGGAGAAATTGCTAGTGGTGCGAATGCTAGGTTAATCAGAGATGGAGCAATCATTTATACAGGGAAGATTAGTACAATTTTCAGAGAAAAAGACCAGGCCAAACAGGTCAGTAGTGGGCAAGAATGTGGAATAACACTTAAGGATTTTGTTGATTTTCAAAAAAATGATATAATAGAA
>CAJQSZ010000028.1 GCA_905618805.1 uncultured Candidatus Pelagibacter sp. | reverse complement strand
CTAATAGTAGCACTTCAATTAATAATCGGTGGATTAAGTGATTATGGAGTTTTATCAATTAACGAAACATTTAAACAATATTTTTAATTTAATAAGAGTGTTTTTTTTGTGGAAATTGAGTTTTTATTACTTCTTTCTTAAATTTAAGTACCGCATCATTAATATGTTTTTCAATATTTGCATATTTTTTAACAAATCTTGCACTAATCTTATTAAGTCCAATTAGGTCATCTGTAACTAGTACTTGACCATCACAATGAACAGAAGCTCCAATACCAATTGTTGGTATTTTAACAGATCTTGTAATATCTTTAGATAAAGAACTTTCAACACACTCAAGTACAATAGAAAAGACTCCAGCTTTTTCTAATAGCTTAGCATCACGTAAGATTTCTTTTCTTTCAACTTTTTCTTTCCCTTTATATCTAAAATTTTTAGCAGATTGAGGCAGTAAACCTAGGTGCCCCATTACTGGAATCTTATTCTTTATTAAATTTTCAATTATTTTATATTTTTTTTTCCCACCTTCCAATTTAACACCATCACATTTAGTCTGAGAAATAATTTTTTTAGCATTTTTTAAAGCTTCTTTGGGATTTTTATAAGTATTATGAGGCATGTCTACTATCATTAAGCTTTTTGAAATACCCATTCTTACACTTTTTGAATGTTCGATCATCATATCTAATGTTACTTTTTTTGTAGATGTAAAATTATAAAGGACGGACCCTAGAGAATCTCCCACCAATATAAGATCACAATGCTTATCTATAATGGAGGCAATATTCTTAGAATAAGCAGTTAAACTAATAATTTTTGATTTATTTTTTTTTTTTATAAATTTAGCAATTTTATTCATTTCTGTTTTCTAAATACTTATATTATTCATTCAATTTTAAATATTAAGTATATTATACAAGATTATATTATTCTAATTCAATAGTGCTTGGTGGTTTAGAAGTAACATCGTAAACTACTCTATTTATTCCACTTATATTATTAATAATTTGATTGGAAACTAACTGCATAAACCCTTTGGGGAAATCATAAAAATCTGCTGTCATACCATCTTCAGAGGTGATTGCCCTTAAGAGGCAAATATGTTCATAAGTTCTATTATCTCCCATTACTCCAACAGTTTTTACAGGAAGTAGTGCTGCGTAGGCTTGCCAAATTTTATGATATAAATCATGATCTCTTAAAGCTTTAACAAAGTAGTAATCTGCTTCTTTTAAGATTTTTATTTTTTCATTAGTTATAATTCCTGGCATTCTGATTGCTAATCCTGGACCAGGAAATGGGTGTCTAGATATTATATCGCTTGATAAATTTAGTTCTAAACCTAATTTTCTGACTTCATCTTTAAATAAAAATTTTAGTGGCTCAACTAATTTGAGCTTCATACGCTTAGGAAGACCACCAACATTATGATGTGATTTTATTTTAGAAGATTGGCTGCCAGTTACAGATTTACTTTCAATTAGGTCTGGATATAAAGTTCCTTGTGCAAGAAATTTAACATTTTTTATTTTTCTTGCATATCTTTCAAATATCTTAATAAATAAATTTCCAATAATTTTTCTTTTTTTTTCAGGATCAGACACATTTGTTAGTTTTTTAATGAATTCTTTTTCAGCATTAACATATATCAAATTCATTTTTAATTTTTTTTTAAATGTGTTAACTACCTGGAATTCTTCATTTTTTCTCAATAGGCCATTATTAACAAATATACATGTTAGTTTTTTTCCTATAGCTTTACTTAAAAGTTGCGCAACAACACTACTATCAACTCCACCAGATAAACCACAGATCACTTTATTTTCACCAACTTGTTGTTTAATTTCATTTATTAGTTTTAATTTCTGATCTCTAGATGACCAATTTTTTTTCATCTTACATATTAAAAATAAAAAATTACGTAGTAAAATTTTTCCTTTGGGTGTGTGTGTTACCTCAGGATGAAATTGAACTCCATAAAAATTAGTTTTGGAATTTTCTATTATGGTTAATTTAGAATTTTTAGTAGATGCAACTATCTTAAAACCTGTCGGCATTTTTGAAACTTGGTCAGCATGGCTCATCCAAACATTGCTTACATTATTTTTATTAAAAAAATCTTTGGTTAAAATGCTATTTGAAATTTTGGTTATAGTTGCTAGTCCAAACTCTCTATAGTTAGATTTTTTAACACTCCCACCTAATTCTTTAGATAAAATTTGATGACCAAAGCATATACCTAAGATTGGTATACCTAGCTTTAAAATTTTTTTTTCAAATTTAAATTTATTATTTTGGTAAACATTTAAAGGTCCACCAGAAAGAATTATCCCACTTATATTTTCTTGTAAGATGTTTTTAATATTTACTTTTTTATGACTAACTATTTCAGAAAATACACCCAACTCTCTTATTCTTCTCGCTATTAGTTGAGTGAATTGTGAGCCAAAATCAATTATAAGTATTTTACTTAACTTGTTACTAAGACTCATTTTTTGGTTCTAGATTTTTTAAAGATTCTA
>CAJQSZ010000027.1 GCA_905618805.1 uncultured Candidatus Pelagibacter sp. | reverse complement strand
TTAAATTCTCAATTTCAATCCACTTCCATTCACAAAACTCAGGATTTTTAGTTTTAATATTAATATCACTATCTATGCCTAAAAATCTCATTACAAACCATTTTTGTTCTTGACCTCTGTATTTGCCTTTCCAGACAATACCCAGTAAGTTTTTTGGTAAATCGTAAGCAATTAGCCCATCGAGTTCTTTGATTAGCTTAACTTCTTTAATACTTGTCTCTTCCTCTAACTCCCTATAGGCAGCTGTTAAGTAGTCTTCACCTTTATCAACTCCTCCCTGAGGCATCTGCCAAAAATTTTTTTGATTATCTATTCTTTTTGCAACAAAAATTTTATTATCTTTATTTAATACAGCAATCCCAACACCACTTCTAAGAGGTAAATCTATATTGCTGTTAGTCATTTATCCGTTGAGTAATTTTAATGCAAAATTTAATTGGTTATCGCTCTTAGTATTAATCTTAAATTCATCAGAATCTTCAGAAATCTCTATGTCTGGTGTGACACCAACTTTAGATATCGATTTACCTGAAGGGAGATAATATCTTGCAATTGTTAATCTAATAGCACCTCTATTTTTAAGTGGAATGATCGATTGAACAGAACCTTTTCCATAACTATTTTCTCCTAGTATAATTGCTCTTTTATGATCTTTTAGTGCACCAGCAACTATCTCAGATGCCGAAGCAGAACCGTAGTTAATTAATACAATTAATATTTTTCCATTAGTTAAATCACCCTTTTTAGCAAACCATTTTCTATTTTCTGAAACCTGTCTGCTTTTAGTTGATACAATTTCACCATTTTCGAGAAAAAAATCTGAAATTTTAATGGCTTGAGATAATAAGCCACCAGGATTATTTCTTAAATCCAAAACAAATCCTTTCAAATTTTTATTTTCATTAAACTTTTCAATTCTTTTTTTTACTTGCTGACTACTATTTTCATTAAAAGAGGTTAGTTTAATGTAGCCAACATTATTATCTAACAATTCAAACTTTACTGACTGAACTTCAATAATTTCTCTTCTTATATTAAAAATTAGAGCTTTTTTTTCTCCTCTTCTTCTGACTGTTATTTCGATACTGGAACCAACAAGTCCTCTCATTAAATCAACAGCATCCATTAGTGATTTTCCTTGAACCTGCACATCGTTAATTTTAACAATGTAGTCCCCAGCTTTTAAACCTGCTCTTGATGCTGGAGTATCATCAATTGGTGAAATTATCTTTACAACACCAGCCTCCATACCAACTTCAATACCAAGGCCTCCAAACTTCCCACTTGTTTCAGTTTGCATACTATCAAAGCTTTCAGGTGACATATAAGCTGAGTAAGGGTCAAGAGATTGTAGCAAACCATTTATGGCAGAGTCCATACTTTTAGATTGATCTACTTCATCAACATATTCTTTATTAATTTTTTCAAGGACCTCTCCAAACAAATCAATTTTTTTATAAATATTAATATCTTCAGAAAAACTTTTTCCAAATAAAAGCAATGGGAAGATTAAAAAAAAAAATAATTTTTTTATCATATCAAATCATCAGCTTTTCTTTGGGAATTATCTCAGACCAAATTTTTTCAAGTTCATAAAATTTTCTTTTATCAGGGTGAAAAATATGGATTATTAGATCTATGCCATCTACTAATTTCCAATCTGTACTTTCTTTTCCTTCAATCTTTGAATTTTTAACACCATTAGATCTTAACTTTTCTAATACTTGTTCCGATAAGGCCTGAATATGTCTCGAAGAAGTCCCACTTGCTATAATCATGTAGTCTGCCATCGAACTTTTATTCTTAAGATTAATCGAAATTATGTCTAAAGCTTTATTTGAATCAAGGTCATCTAATATAATTTTTTTAAGGTCTTTATTTTTATCCATTAGTTATTTTAACCTTATCAAAATTTTCTTAATTGAGAAGATGAAATATTAACTTTTTTGAAATTAACGAAGGTTAATTTTTTATTTGAATCACTAAAAGTAACTGACTTTAAAGATTTAGCCTTGTAGCCCGTTCGGTCAAACACTAGAATGTTGCATATTTTAATAATAGTTTTCCATTTGTGCCATTTATGAAAATTTATAAGGTTATCAGCCCCTATAATGAAATATATCTCAAATTTTTTATCTTTATTTATATGTTTAATTAAATCAATAGTTCTGTTGGATTTAATTTTTTCTTCATAAAACTTTACTTTAATATAGTCATTTTTACCTATTAGCTTTTTTGCAAATTGAGTTCTAATTCTTAAGTTCGACTTGCTTTCTTCTTTAAAAGGGTTTTTTTTTGTAATTGCCCAAACAATATTTCTTAACTCAAATATTTTTTTTGCTTGTTTAGATATTTCTAAATGTCCCTTGTGTGCAGGATCAAATGTACCTCCTAAAATACCAATTTTTATTTTATTAGAATTCAATTTATTTTCGAGTTTTGCCATTACTAACAACTTCATATTTATAAGACACTAGTTGTGCTAAACCAACAGGTCCCCGGGGTGGAAGTATGTTTGTTGAAATACCAACCTCTCCACCAAAACCAAACTCACCACCATCAGAAAATTGTGTTGATGTATTATGCATCGCTATAGAGCTTTTTACGTTTTTTAAAAACTTTTTTGCTGTTTTTTTATTTTTTGTAATTATAGAATCCGTATGCATAGTTCCATACATGTTAATATGATTAATTGCTTCTTCAGAATTCTTAACAGTCTTTACTGATACAGTGGCAGACAAGTATTCTGTTGACCAATCTTTTTGTTTTGCAGGGTAAATTTTTCCTTTATAATATTTTTTTATATTAGTGTCTCCATAAATTTTACAATCATTCTCTTCAAGTTTTTTTAGAAGAGGATTACAAAATTTTTTAACAATATTTTTATGAAGTAAAATTGTTTCTGTAGCTCCACAAATACTAGTATTTCTTAATTTTGCATTATAAATAATATTTTTTGCCATTTTTAAATTGGCATCTTTATCAACATAGGTATGGCAAAGTCCCTCTAGATGTCCAATAATTGGAACATTAGATATATCTTGAACTCTCTTTACTAAACTTTTTCCACCACGTGGTATGATTACGTCAATATAATCTTTCATTTTTGAAAGCATAAAATCTACCATTTTTCTGTTTTTAGAATCTACAAACTGAATAAAGTTTTCATTTACATTATTCTTTTTAAGAGCCCTACGAAATAATTTTACTAAGGTTTTATTTGTATTAGTGGCTTCTGAGCCACCTTTTAAAATTACAGAGTTTCCAGATTTAAAACACAGTGCAGCAACATCTGATGTCACATTAGGTCTACTTTCATATATAACTCCAATAACCCCAATGGGTATTGATACTCTGCTAATTTTTAGTCCGTTGGGTCTACTCCATTTTTCAAGATTATTATCAACTGGATCTTTTAATTTAGCAATTTTTTTAATAGAATTTTTTATATATGATAGTTTTTTTTCATCAATACTAAGTCGCTCAACTAAATTGTTCTTTAACTTTTTTTTTGATGCAAATAATGTGTCTTTAGCATTTGCTATGAGTATAGATTTTTTTTCTTTATCTAATAATGAGGCGTATTCATTTAAAACTTTATCTTTAGTTTTAATATTAACTCTTTCAAGAAAAGCCTTTTTTGCTCTTAGTCCAATTAAATTCATATATTGACTCATATTATACTTCTACCATATCATCTTTGTGTATAACCTCAGACTTTGTGACGTACCCTAATAATTTTTCTATTTCTTTTGAATGGTGTCCCATGATTTTTATTATTTCATCAGATGAGAATGAGCTCAAACCTCTAGCACATTCAGAGTTTTTCTTATTTAAAACTTTTATGTGATCGCCTTTTTTAAATTTGCCAGATACTTTTTTGATACCAGCTGCCAATAAGCTTTTACCATTAGAAAGTGCTTGTCTAGCACCATCATCAATAACTATTTCTCCCTTAGGTGAAACGGAACTAATGATCCATTTTTTTCTAGCATCTAATTTTGATATTTTTGGTAAAAACCAGGTACAGTAGTTTTCATCAATTATTTTTTTTATAGGTCTCATTAATAAGCCATTTGCTATTACCATCCGGCACCCAGATAATTGACAAATCTTTGCAGCTTCAATTTTGGTTTTCATTCCACCAGTACCATGTTCACTGACACTTTGGGTTGCTATTTTTTCTATATCTTTATCAATATTTTTAATTTCTTTTAGAAGTTTGGCATTTTTAAAAACTTTTGGATTTTGTGTATAAAGGCCAGCCACATCAGAAAGTAATATTAATGTGTCAGCACCAGATATTTGTGCAACTCTAGAAGCCAATCTATCATTATCACCATATTTAATTTCTGTAGTGGCTATGGTGTCATTTTCATTAATAATTGGAACAAAACCTAATTGAAATAAATTATCAAAAGTTCTCTTTGCATTTAAAGCTCGTCGTCTTTGTTCAGTATCTTCTAATGTAAGTAAAATTTGAGATATATTAATTTTTTCTTTAATAAATGTTTCTAAGAATAAATTCATAAGCTCAATTTGTCCAATCGAAGCAACAGCCTGACTTTTATCAATTTTAAGGTTTTTTTTACTTAGATTTAGTTTTTTACAACCCATTGCTATTGCACCAGAACTTACAATAATTATCTTTTTACTTTTTTCTATGAGTTCTCCAATATCTTTAGCAAATTCAGAGAGCCATCTTTTTCTAATTCTTCTATTATCATCTATTAGTAAAGATGAGCCTATTTTAATTACAATTATTTTAGAATCTTCAAGATACATATGCGAGTAATTTAGCTTTGACATTTGATATAGAATCTTTTTCTAATGTAGAGAGGGTTATCACTTCAGAGTCCTTATCTTTGGAAAAGTTTTTTACAATTTTTTTTATCTCATCTTCATCCAATAAATCAGTTTTATTTAATACAATTATTTCTTTTTTATCAAGTATTTTCTTACTGTAGCTTCCTAGTTCCTTTTTGACTTGTTGATATGCACTCTCAATATTGTCATCTGTAATATCTATTAGATGCATTAAAGTTTTGCATCTCTCTATATGTTTCAAAAATTGAATTCCGAGTCCAATTCCTTCATGCGCACCTTCAACTAACCCAGGAATATCAGCTAAAGTTATTTCTTTATCATCATAAGTTGCAACACCAAGGTTTGGGTTTAAAGTTGTAAATTTATAATTTGCTATCTTGGGTGTGGCATTTGTAATAGCTGCTAATAAACTTGATTTACCCGCATTAGGTAATCCCACAATACCAACATCTGCAATAGTTTTTAACTGAAGCCAAATTACATACTCTTCACCTAACGAGCCTTTTGTAAACTTTTTTGGAGCTCTGTTTGTAGAACTTTTAAATCTAGTATTACCAAGGCCACCTCTACCTCCAATTGCTACAATAAATTCTTCACCTTCTTCTTTAAAATCATAAATTAAAGTTTTGTTATCTTCTTCAAAAACTTGTGTGCCTATTGGAACTTTTAAAAATAAATCATCTCCTCCATGACCTGTTCGATTTTGTCCAGAACCATTGACACCTCTTCCAGCTTTGTGATGTTGCTGAAATCTATAATCAATAAGAGTATTTAAATTTCTTTCAGATCTTAAAAATATAGTACCACCTTTACCACCATCACCACCATCGGGTCCACCATACTCGATAAATTTTTCTCTACGAAAACTAGGAGACCCATGCCCACCGTTTCCAGCCTTTACGTAAATTTTAACCTGATCTAGAAATTTCATAATACAACCGTTGACTTTTAGTTGTACTACTAATTGGGTTTTACTGAAACGAATGTTCTGTCTAATCTGCCTTTTTTAAAAACTACTTTTCCCTCAACAACAGAAAAAATTGAATGATCTTTACCCATTCCTACATTTTCACCAGGAAAAATTTTTGTTCCTCTTTGTCTAACAATTATGTTTCCAGGAATTACTACTTCACCACCGTACTTTTTAACACCAAGTCTACGACCAGCACTATCTCTTCCATTTCTCGATGATCCACCTGCTTTTTTTGTAGCCATAATTTATCTAATTTATTTACTTGCTGTTTTAGCCTCTACTTTTTTAGTGGACATTTTAGTTTCTACTTTTTTATTTATTTTTTTAGTATCTGTTACAACTTTTACTTTTTCAGTTTTTTTTGTTGGTTTAACCATTTTTTCTGCTTCAGATAAAACTTTTCCATCTTTTGAAAAAATTTTGCTAATTCTTATTAATGAATATTGTTGTCTATGACCATTTTTTCTTCTTGAATTTTGTCTTCTTCTTTTTTTAAAGATTAATATTGTTCTATTTTTTCCATTTTCAACAAGGTCAGCTTCAACTTTTGCACCTTCAACCGTTGGTGATCCAACTTCGATTACTTTATTATCTCCATACGCAAGGATTTCTTTAAATTCTATCTTAGTTTCAAGTTCAGAATTCTCTAATCTTTCAATTTTGAGAATTTCTCCAGCTTTTACTTTATACTGCTTTCCACCCGTTTGTATGATTGCGTATGACATTGTTTAATCTATTTTTTATAAGCTGCAATATAGTCAGAGGCCTATTATAGTCAAGTGCGAATAAGCTAGAAATCATCCTTTAAATCCCTCAATTTTGAAAAGGTCTCTACATTGCTTGATCTAAGAAAAATATTACACTCTAATTCATCCTTAATAGTTGACGGAATAGTGGGTAGTCCAGCTTTTAATTTTATATCTATATCGTTTATTTTAGCTTTGAGATTTTCATTATTTGCATCATAGGCTAAACAAAAATCAGAATTTTTTTTGGTATATTCATGACCACAATAAATTTTTGTATTTTCTGGTAGTTTCTTTAATTTCATTAAAGAATTAAACATTTGGGAATATGATCCCTCAAATATTCTTCCACAACCTAATGAAAAAAGAGTATCCCCAGTAAAAACAGATTCTTCTTTATGAAAATAAAAACAAATGTGACCAAGAGTATGTCCTGGAATATAAATTATTTTAGCTTCAAAGTTTTTATATATCCAATTTTCTTGATCATTAATTAATATATCTATTTCAGGGATTCTTTCTTTATCTCCCTTATACCCGATAACACTTGCGTCATATTTTTTTTTTAATTCTTGGTTACCACCAACATGATCATAATGATGATGTGTATTTAGTATACACTTTAATTTGATTTTATTATTTTCTAGGTATTCAATAACAGGTTCCGCTTCGCTAGGGTCAATTACACAAGCAGTATCATTTTTTTTATCAATTATTAAATAAGAATAGTTGTCTTGTAAGCATGGTATTATTTTAATCTCCATCTATTTTTCTATTAAAAAAATTCCAAGTACAGCTGTTAAGTTTTTTAAAGCTAAATTTGTATCAGTTATTTTTGATGATTTTAAATTTTGAAGGGCAATAGATTTATATATGTTAATTTTTCTATTTTCGCAAAAAGTAAAGAAATCCTTAATAGTGCACATATGTAAGTTTGGGGTATTATACCATTCGTCAGGTAAAGTTCTTGTGACAGGCATAGTTCCCTTCATCAACAAATGTAATCTAACTTTCCAATAGCCAAAATTAGGTATCGTGACAATTGCTTTTTTTCCAACCCTTAATAACTCTGATATGACTTTTTCAGGGTTAAGAAAGGCCTGTAATGTTTGACTTAAAATTACAAAATCAAAAGATCCGTCAGGAAATTGAGAAAGATCTTGTTCAGCATCTCCTTCAATTACAGTTAAACCTTTTCCAATACATTGCTGAACATTATTTTTTGAAATTTCTATTCCCCTTATATCTATTTCTTTATTATCTTTTAAAAACTCCATTAAAGTACCGTCACCACAGCCAACATCTAAAACTCTCGTACTAGTTTCTATTAAGTCTGCAATTAATTTAAATTCTGTTTTCATTATTTATTTTTTGGGTATGAAGTATTAATAAAATCTTTTAAAGTATCCAAAAATTTTGGTGTATTTAATAAAAAAGAATCATGCCCTTTATCAGATTCAATTTCAACAAACCCAACATCTGCACCTATAGCATTTAATGCTATGACAATTTCTTTATTTTCAGAAGTAGGATAAAGCCAATCCGAAGTAAACGATATAACGAGGAATTTTGTTTTAGTATCTGTAAATGCATTGGATAAATTTCCACCGTGTTGTTTGATTAAATCAAAATAATCCATTGCCCTTGTGATATACAGATAGCTGTTAGCATCAAATCTATCAACAAATACAGATCCTTGATATCTTAGGTAGCTTTCTATTTGAAAATCAGCATCAAAACTAAACTTTAAATCATCTCTTTCTTGCAACTTTCTTCCAAACTTTTCTTGCAAACCATTTTTAGATAAATAAGTAATATGAGCAGCCATCCTGGCAACAGATAAGCCTTTGTTAGGATTTTTATTTTGGTTTGAGTAATCTCCACTTAGCCAATTTGTATCAGCCATGATGGACTGCCTTCCGAGTTCATTAAAAGCAATATTTTGTGCTGAATGATTTGAGGTAGTAGCAATTGGAATTGCTACCTCTGCCTTATTAGGAAAATTACTTACAAATTGAAGAACCTGCATACCGCCCATAGATCCACCTATAACCGCAAATAATTTTTCAATTTTAAAAAATTCTAAAAGATTGTATTGCGCATTAACCATATCATTTATCGTGATAATAGGAAAAGTAGTCCCATAAATTTTATTTGTATCAGGATTAATATTACTTGGACCTAAAGAGCCCAAACATCCACCAATTACATTTGCACATATTATAAAATATTTATCAGTATCTATAGCTTTACCTGAACCCACAGCATAAGACCACCAACCATCTTTTTTGGTTATTGGATTTAGACCAGAAACAAATTGATCTCCTGTCAGAGCGTGAAACACCAAAATAGCATTATCTTTTTTTTCATTAAGAGAACCATAAGTTTCATAAGCCAAAGGAAAGTTAACAATAGTTTGACCACAATCTAATTTTAAAGGCTTATCAATTATTAAACTTTTTATGTTCAGATTTTTATTCATAAATAATAGCTAAATTTTGAATTGTGAGAAAAAAAACTTATTTAGCGGTTTTTTAAGCGCTCGCAATTCAGTTAAATCAGCGCATATTTTTTGTACAAGATAGCAATTCTTATGTCAAATTTTTTAAAAAATGACTTATTCAGTATGAAAGTTTAATATTGTATTTATAAGATTAATAAAATGACAGTTCCAAAGTTTAAAAAATTTAGAATAGAAGCGTATAAGCCAGGAAAGTCAAATATAGGTAATATCAAAAATATTATAAAATTATCAGCAAATGAGTCAGCACTAGGTGTTAGCCCCAAAGCAAAGAAAGTTTTAAATAATAAAAATTTATCTTTATCTAAATATCCAGACAGCAAAGCAAAAGTTTTAAGAAAAGAAATTTCAAAAAAGTTTAATTGTGATTTTAATAAGATTATTTGTGGAGCAGGGTCGGATGAAATCATCCAAATGATTTGTCAGTTATATTTAAAGCCATCAGATGAGGTGATTGTGCCACAATATAGTTTTTTAATGTATAGAATCAGTGCACAAATCGTTGGAGCAAAAGTTATTTTTTCAAAAGAAAAAAACTTTAAAGTTTCAGTATCAAAAATAATTGAAAAAGTTACCAAAAAAACAAAAATAGTTTTTATTGCTAACCCAAATAATCCAACAGGTACTTATTTAAATAAATTAGAATTATTAGAATTAAGAAAAAAATTAAAAAAAAATATTTTATTAGTTTTAGATGATGCTTATTTTGAATATATGAAAAACAAAGATTATAAACCAAGCTTAGATCTATTTAAAAATAAAGATAATGTAGTTGTAATAAGAACATTTTCTAAAATTTATGGATTAGCCTCTTTAAGAGTTGGCTGGGGTCATGCTTCAAAAAAAATTATTGATGCAATGAATATAATTAAATCACCATTTAATGTAAATCAACTAGCACAAATTACTGCAACAGAAGCTTTAAAAGATAAAAATTTTGTTAAGCAATCTGTGAAGCATAATATTATAGAAGCAAATAAAATTAAAAAAATATTAGAAAAACTAAATATTTTTTCAAATGAAGTAACAGCTAATTTTTTATTACTAAATTTTGATAAATGTAAGTTTTCAGCTAATTATATTTTTAAAAAGCTACAATCAAAAGGAATTATATTAAGATCTACAGAAGATGGGTATAATATTAAAAATAAATTACGATTATCAATTGGATCTAAAAAAGAGAATGCAATACTTCTAAAAGCAATTAGGATTATATTTAATTAATTATGAAAAATATTTTAATCATAGGATGTGGTTTAATTGGATCTTCATTATTAAGAGCAGTGGTTGATAAAAAGATAGCAAAAAAAATATTTATTTATGAAAAATCTAGATCAAGTATTTTAAAAATTAAAAAATTAAAATTACCATGTGAAATCACCACTGATTTTAAAAAAATTATTCCAAATTTAGATTTGATAATATTTTGCACTCCACTAGGTGAGTACGAAAAAATAATTTTAAAAATAAATAGATACCTATCACCCAAAACTATCATAACTGACGTTGGATCATCAAAAGAAAAATCTATTGAGTTGATTAGAAAAAAATTAAAAAAAGGAATTTTTTGGACATCAAGCCATCCTATTGCAGGATCAGAAATTAGTGGTCCTGAGCATGGAGCAAAAGATTTATTTCTTAATAAATGGTGCATACTAATAAAAGAAAAAAATACCAATATGAAACACCTGGGTATACTGAGTAAATTATGGAAAAAAATTGGCTCCAGAGTTGCAATTATGGACCCAAAAAAACATGACACAGTTTTTTCAATGACAAGTCACTTACCTCACTTAGTTGCATATAACCTCGTTAAAACAGCAACAGATTTTGAAAAACAACAGAGATATGAGTTAATTAAATTCAGTGCTGGTGGCTTAAGAGATTTTTCACGAATAGCTGCATCAAATGAAATAATGTGGAGGGATATATTTTTTAATAATCAAAAAAATATTTCAAAAGCTATAGATCTATTTATTAAAAACTTGCGTTCATTTAAAAAGGATATTCAATCAAAAAATAATAGATCTATCATTAAGAAGTTGGTAGATACTAAAAAAGTTAGAAAAAAAATAATTAAGTTGAAACAAGATATTGATAAACCAGATTTTGGTAGAAGTTAATATTTTATCAAAGATACTTTTTTTATTAATAATTTTGTTGTTCTTTCAATTCTTTCTATTGTTTTATTTATTGACATGATAATTACTTTTTTTTTAGGACCGTAAGCGTGAATTAATCTTTTTGTATCAATACAAATGGCAACATGACCTTTCCAGAATATGATATCACCCTTTCTAAATTTTTTTCTCTTAATGTTACTTTTTAAATATTTTAATTGATCCCCTGTATCTCTTGGAAAAAATTTATTATTATAATAAAAAAATAGTTGTAAGATAGCAGAGCAATCTATTCCTTGGTAAGTTTTACCACCCCAAACATATTTAGTTTTCAAAAAAAATTTTAACACTTTTAAGTAGTCTTTTTCTACATGATTAATTTTCTCAATATTTTTTTTTAAGATCCATTTATTTTTTTCAAATTCAGCAAACTTTTTATTTCCTTGAATTATTGAAATCTTTGATGCAAATGGTAAAAAATATTTTGTCTTATTTTTTTGTCTATTAAAAATATTAACCTTTAAACTAAATACTTTATGTGTAGGATTATGATCATCTGTATAATTTTCATCCTTAATATATCCAATATAATTATCGAACGATGTTTTGATTCTTAACCAACTTTTATTTTTAGATAAAACCTTGAATCTTTCGCCATATATAATTTGAGAAGTAACTTCAGAAACTTTGGATGGTTCCTTATAAATATTTGATATAGGTTTAATAGAAAAATAATTATTTTTCACGGAGTTTTAGTTTATCTTTAATAAACCATAAGCAAATCAAAGATGGTATTACCATAATAGCTGTTAAAATAAAGAATACCCCCCAGTCTCCATTTAACCAATCTACCAAAGCACCAGATGATGATGCAAGTGTTGTTCTGCCTGCTGTTCCAATCGAGGCAAGCAATGCATATTGAGTTGCTGTGTAGGTTCTGTCTACTAGTAATGAAATAAACGCAACAAATGCTACCGTTGCGAAAGCTGCTGCAATATCATCAAATATGACCGCTACAGCAAATAATAGCTCAGATTTATCACTCCATGCCAAGACAGTAAATAATAAGTTTGTTGCAGCCATTAATATTCCAGCAACAAACATTGCCTTTAAAACTCCAGACCTAATTACAAAAAGCCCACCTAACAGTGTAAAGATAACTGTAGTTACCCATCCTAAAGTTTTTGAGTAGATAGCTATATCACCTTTCGAAAACCCTATTTCTTTATAAAATACTATCGACATTCGCCCAAGAAATGCCTCACCAATCTTAAATAAAAAAATAAAACTTAAAATTCCAATTGCAACTGAAAATCCATTTTTCTTAAAGAAACTTAGTATTGGACCACCCAATGTACTACTGATCCAAGCAGCAAACATGGTTACAATATTTTTTGAGCCAAGTTTATTTGCTATTAAATTATCAGTCTCTTTTTGTTTAAGCTGCCTATCAGTGGTAAGTGGTTCATGAACAAACATCAATCCTATATTCATTAAAATTACCACAACACCTAAAATTAAAAATGTGATTTGCCAGTAATTGCTAATACCAATATTTTCTAAATATTGAGCTGTGAACAAAGCTATTACACCACCTAGTTTATAGCCACTCCACCACCCAACAACAGCCATAGCAGCACCCGCAGCCATTGATTTGCTTTCGTTTTCACCTATTTGTTCAATTCTTAAGGCATCAACAGTAATATCTTGTGTAGCTGATGCTATAGCAATAATTAAACCAATTGTAATTAGTAGCGCTAAATTTTCTGTAGGGTTAATAAAACTCCAAGCAACAAGACAAATTAAAATTGTCATTTGCATTAAGACTATCCAACCCCTTCTATGACCAAGTCTCTTTGTTAAGTAAGGTATCCGAAGTCTATCGACAAGAGGCGCCCACAAATAGTTAAAAGCATAAACTGCAAATATTAAACCTGCCCAACCAATTGTTGATCTACTCAAACCTTCTTCTTTAAGCCATAAGCTCAAACTACTTCCTATGAGAACCCAAGGAAACCCTGAGATAGCTCCAAGCAACAAAATTCTAAGCATTCTTCTGTCAAAGTAGACAGAAAAAGTTTCTGAGAGAGATTGTTTTTTGATTTTAATCATAATTAATTCCTCCAAAACGAAGGTAGAAACAATACTAGTATAGCAAACAATTCTAATCTACCTAATATCATTCCCAGGCTTAAAATCCATTTAGATATTTCAGGCAAGCTTGAAAAATTGCCATTAGGACCAATTGTAGAGCCTAATCCGGGTCCAACATTTGAAATTGATGTAGCAGCACCTGAAATTGAAGTTATAAAATCTAGGCCACTCAAAGACAAAAATGCAGTTATTAAAAAAAATATAACCAAGTAAAGAAAAATGAATGAAATAATTGAGGCCATAAATTTATCATCCACAGTATTTCTATCATACTTAATTAAAAAAATTCCATTTGGATAAATAATTTTCTTAAGTTGATTTACTATAAAGAGATATAGAATTTGAATTCTAAAAATTTTAATACCACATGTTGTTGAGCCAGCACAGCCACCAATAAACATCAGAGTCAAAAAGAAAATTAATGGGAAATTTCCCCAACCATCAAATTCTCCTGTCACATATCCTGTTCCAGTTAAGATAGAAATAACATTAAAAAATATTACTCTTATGTTGATTTGAGAAAAATCTTTATTCTGAAATAATGAATAAATAAAAAGTAAAATAATTGAAAATATAATTATTTTTATAAATGATTTAATTTGAACATCAGAAAAAAATATTTTTTTGTTACCATTCAAAAATTTTATGTAAGCAATAAAAGGTAAACTTCCTAGTATAATAAAAACCATTGAAGATATTTCTATAGATAAACTGTTAAAATACCCAATAGATTCATTATAATTTGAAAAGCCGCCTGTGGCTATTGTAGTCATAGAGTGAGTAATGCTATCAAAAACATTCATGCCAAAAAATTTATAAGTTAAAGCACAAAGTGAAGTTAGTGCTAAATAAACATAAATCAATCTTAGGGCTACCTCTTTAGATTTAGGCAGTAGTTTTTCTGAGGAATCGTTACTAGAGATTTTAAATAACTGCATTCCTCCAACATTCATTATTGGCATTAAAGTAATTGCCATTACAATTATACCTATTCCCCCAAGCCACTGGAGCATGGCTCTCCACAGAAGAATTGACCTAGGCGCCACCTCTAAATTTATTATTATAGTCGACCCTGTAGTAGTAATTCCAGACATACTTTCAAAGAATGAATCTGTGATTGATAATTCAAGACTCGAAAAGATAAAAGGCAAAGATCCAAAAATTGCAATACTTAACCAAGAAAGAGCTGTTAGTAAAAAAGCCTGCTGAAGATTTAATTTTTTTTCATGATTTAAATTTGATAAAAAAAATAGCACGCCAAATATAATTGAAATTATAGATGCACCTATAAATGAGGAATCTATTTCCGAGTATACAATCTGAGTTATAATTGGAATCACCATTGATATTCCAAGAATAATTTGCAAAACGCCCAAGGTAAAAAAAACAGTTTTATAATTAGACATTTTGAAAGAACATTATTTTATGGTAAATAAATTTCAACTCTATAAGAATTAATAAAAGCTCCAATTATAAGATATTTGTTATAAAAAAAGTGATTGAAAAAGATAATTTAGATAAAACTAACGCATGGCCTTTTGTTGAGGCCAAAAAAATGTTGCGTGAAAGGAAGTCCTTTATTGAAAAAAAGGGCAAGATTATTCTACAAACAGGGTATGGCCCAAGTGGGTTACCTCATATAGGAACATTTGGTGAGGTGGCAAGAACGTCAATGATGGTTAATGCAATAAAACAACTAACTAATATACCAACAGAAATTATTACTTTTTCAGATGATATGGATGGTTTTAGAAAAGTTCCTGAAAATGTACCAAATCAAGAGCTATTAATTAAAAACCTTCATAAACCTTTAACTCAAGTGCCAGATCCATTCAAAAAATTTTCAAGTTTTGGTGAACACAATAATGAAATGTTAAAAGACTTTTTAGATAAATTTAAATTTGAATATAGTTTTAAAAGCTCTTCAGTTCTTTATAAGAGTGGTTTTTTTAATCCAACGTTACAATTAATATTAGAAAACTATCAGGGTATTATGGATATAATTCTTCCAACACTTGGTAAAGAAAGGCAAAGAACTTATAGTCCCTTTTTACCTATATGCCCAGATACTGGCCAAGTTTTAGAAATTCCCGTTTTGGAAATCTTAAAAGAAAAGTCTAAGATTATTTTTGATAACGATGGAAAAAAACTCGAAACAAGTATTTTAGATGGACATTGTAAGTTACAATGGAAAGTAGATTGGGCCATGAGGTGGTATGCACTTGATATAGATTTTGAAATGTATGGAAAAGATTTAATCGAAAGTGCAATACTATCTTCAAGAATAGTCAAATTGATTGGCAAAACAAATCCATCTGGCTTTGCTTATGAATTATTTTTAGATGAAAAAGGAGAAAAAATTTCCAAGTCAAAAGGTAATGGAATTACTATTGATCAGTGGTTAGAATATGCATCTCCTGAAAGTCTTTCATTGTATATGTATCAAAATCCTAAAAGAGCAAAAAAACTATACAAAGAAATAGTTCCAAAAACTGTTGATGAATATTTAGATTTTATGGAAAAAGCGAAAAATCAAAATGAATTACAGTTATTAATGAACCCAGTTTGGCATGTTCATAACGGATCAATTCCACAAGAAGACACTATTATGAGTTTTTCAATGCTTCTAAATTTAGTAGAAGCAAGTAATGCAGACTCAAAGGAATTACTTTGGAAATTTGTAAAAAAATATAAAAAAGACATTTTAGAAAAAGATCATCTAATTTTTGATAATTTAATCGGCTATGCTATTAAATATTTTAATGATGTGATTAAGCTACAGAAAAAATATAAAAAACCAGATTCAAATGAAAAAATAGCATTAGAGGCTCTAGTTAAAACTCTTGACGATTGTAATGATGCAATGTTACCTGAAGATATTCAAACATTAATTTACTCAACAGGAAAAGAAAATGGGTATTCAGAAAATCTACGTGATTGGTTTAAGTTAATTTACGAAGTTATGTTTGGGGATGAGAATGGTCCAAGAATGGGTTTTTTTATAAGCTTTTTTGGAGTTAATGAAACTAAAAAATTAATAACAGAAAAAATAAAATAATGTTTTCAAAATTCAGATCACTAATTTTTAAAATTGATCCTGAAACTGCTCATAATTTAGCAATTAAATCTTTAAAATTAAATTTAACACCAAATTTAATGAATGAAAATAAAGATGATTTAATGTTTAAGACTAAACTATTTGGTAAAGAAATAGACAACCCAATTGGAATGGCGGCTGGATTTGATAAAAATGCTGAAATTTATAACTCTTTATTTAAACTTGGATTTGGATTTGTTGAAGTGGGGACTGTTACACCGCTAAAACAATATGGAAACCCAAAACCAAGAGTATTTAGATTAGTTGAAGATCAAGCACTTATAAATAGATTAGGATTTAATAATTTAGGATCAGAAAATGTAAGTAATAGAATTCGATCTAATTTAAACAAAGGTTTATTGGGAATCAATATAGGTCCCAATAAGGATAGCAAAGATAGACTAAATGATTATTTAATTGGCATTAAAACCTTTCATGATATTGCTGATTATATTACAATTAATATTTCCTCACCTAATACAGAAAATTTACGAAGTTTTCATGATGAAATTAAATTTGATGAATTAATCAATTCAGTTCAAGAAGAAAAATCTAAACTTAAATCTAAAATACCAATTGTAGTAAAAATTTCTCCTGATATTTCGGTGGAGCAAATTGGACCATTAAGTGAAATATTGTTAAATCACAAAGTGAGTGCAATAATTATTTCAAATACAACCTCACAAAATAGAGAAAAATTAAACAATATTCTAAAACATCAAAAAGGTGGTTTGTCAGGAAAACCACTTGAAGAAGAGGCCAATAAATTGATAAGTAAATTTTATAAATTATTAAAAGATAAAATTAAAATTATTGGAGTAGGCGGTGTGGACTCAGGAGAAAGTGCACATAGGAAGTTTCTAGCTGGAGCAAGTTATGTTCAATTATACACTGGGATGGTATTTCAAGGACCAAACATTGTTGGAAAGATAAAAAAAGAGCTTAAAGAAATATTAATTGCTGATGGGATTAAGAATTTTAGAGAAATAATAGGTAAGAAACAGCCTAATTAAAGCTAATAAACTTGACGAGTTCACTAACTCATCTTATATAGTCAATAAATATTATGTCTAAAAAATGCGAACTAACTGGTAAAATACCGATGAAAGGTCACAATGTTAGTCATGCTAATAATAAGACCAATAGAAGATTTTTACCAAATTTAAAAAAAACTAAATTTACAAGTGAACTTTTAAAAAGAAGTTTGACATTGACCGTAAGTAACGCAGGCATGAGATGTGTTGATAAAAAAGGTACTTTTGATGAATTTTTAAAGACAGCAAGAAATAAGAATATATCACCAAGATTAAAAAAACTAAAAAAAAGTATATTAATTAAGTCACCATTTATAAAAAAACCACCTAAAGTATCCCCTAGCAAATCAGCCTAATGAGTAAATTGTTTTTTCTACTCTCATTGGTAATGGGCATTGTAGTTTTAGCTTCAAATTATTTGGTACAATTTCCCATCCACTACTATGGCTTAGAAGAAATACTAACCTATGGAGCATTTAGTTATCCAGTTGCATTTTTGATTACAGATTTAGCTAATAGATCTTATGGAAAAATAACTGCAAGAAAAATTGTTTATGTTGGTTTTATTATAGGGATCGTATTTACTCTTTTCTTTTCAACAAATTTTGCAGACTTAATTTCAGTCAGAATTGCTATAGGTTCAGGTACAGCATTTATGGTTGCGCAGTTGTTGGATGTTCAAATTTTTGATCATTTAAGAAAAAAAAAATGGTTTGTTGCTCCACTAACTTCATCATTAATTGGATCTACTGTTGATACATTTCTATTCTTCTCTATCTCATTTTATGCAACAGGCATTCCTTGGGTAACATTATCTTTAGGTGATTTAGCAGTTAAAATATCTGTTGCTTTAGCAATGTTAATTCCATTCAGATTATTATTGGGAACTCTTAAGGCTTCAAAAGCTTAGTATAAAAATTTGTAAGATAAAATTTTATAGGCAAGTTTTGCTACAAGAAAATTGTAAGAATTAAAACCTTTTATAGGTGAAAGTTCGTTTATATCTGCACCAACAATATTAGAGTTTTTAGCAGCTATTCTTATAATGTCTAAAGTTTCATCCCAGAGTAATCCCCCTGGTTCTGGTGTTCCTGTTGCAGGCATAATGCTCGAATCTAATCCATCAACATCAAAAGTTAAATATACGGTTTTATTTTTTATCATTTTTTTAAATTTTTTTAAGTCCCACTTTTTTTTATCTTTTGCCCAAAAAATATTAATTCTAGAAGAGTTTTTCTTTAAATAAGGTATCTCACTTTGAGATATATTTCTGATCCCAAATGAAATTAAGGATACATTTTTATGATCTAGACATCTTTTGATAGCTGAGGCATGAGAAAATTTTTCACCATTATAGCTTTCTCTTAAATCTGCGTGTGCATCAAAATGTAGTAAACATATTTCTTTGTGTTTTTTTACAAACGGAACAATACATCCAGGCGTTATTGAGTGCTCCCCACCAAATGTGATTGGAAATAGCTTTTTATCTAATATTTCTTGATTTATATCAGACATCTTTTTTAGAGCTTTTTTAATATCTTTATTTATTTTAAATGGTTTTAAAGTTTTAATTCCAATTTTTTTGTAGGGCTCACAATGCAATTCTTCATCATATAATTCAACCTGGTGTGATGCTTTGATAATTTCTTTAGGGCCATTACGAGTACCACCCCCATAACTTACAGTTTTTTCCAAACCAAATGGAACAACTACTACTTTTTCTTTAAAATTAACATTATTGTCAATTCCTAGAAATCCATTTTTGTTAGAAAGATATTTCAATTTTATTTAAATATTTTTGAGAAGTTTTTTCTCGTTCTATTTTTCCAGTCACCTTTGTGATATGCATCACTTGCAATCAAAGGAAGGACACTAGTTGCTTCTGCAAAAACCATCTGTTCTTTTGCAATATCTACTTTACCCCATGAGCTTGCCTCTTTTAATGTAGAGCTACTACATGCGCCATCCCTAGAATCTGCTACTGTAATTTGTACCGCATATTTATGCATCTCAACTTCTTTTCCTAAAAGTTCAGCACAGATAACAGTGTCTTGAACAAAATTTTTTGGGACTCCACCACCTATCATAAATAAGCCAGATCCTTTTGATTGAATTTTTATTTCTGTTAATTCACGAAGCTCTCTAATCGAATCTATTGTAATATGATTTTTAGGATTATTTTCTTGGTGAGTTACTAATCCAAAACCAGCACTTGAATCTGTAAATGCAGGACAAAATATAGGAACATTATTGTCATACGCTGTTTCAATTAAAGAATCTTTTTTTTTAGAATGTTGTTTTAAATATTTACCCATTTCATAAATAAACTCTCTTGAAGTGTAACTTCTTGGATCTAAGGTGTCAGCTATCTCGCATATTCTTTTATCACATTCTTGTAGCTCTTCCTCATCAATGTAGGTATCGTAAATTCTATCTATATAATTTTTTCTTAACTCAGTATCATCTTGAAACTGTGAGCCTTGATAATGTTTAAAACCTAAAGCTTCAAAAAAATCCATGTCCACTATAGATGCCCCCGTAGCAATAATTGCATCAACCATATTATATTTGACTAAATCCTTATAAATATTCATGCACCCAGCAGCAGATGTTGATCCTGCTAGTGTTAAAAAAATAGTGCAATCCTTATCTTGAATCATTTCATTAAAAATAATGGCTGCATTTGCTGTTTCTCTTGAAACAAAAGACATTTTTTCCATTGAGGAAATAATTTTTCTTGCATCAAACGATGTAATATCGATGTGTTCAACTGGCTGTTGTAAGAAGTCTTTTTTACTATTATGTGTTAAATTTTTATTTTGTGACATTAAGCAACTAATATATCTTTATTACTGTCTTTACCATACAGTGTCATTATAGGCTCATCTTCAACTTCATAAATTTTATCTGAATAAAAACCATTAAATTGGGTTCTAAAGGTTAAGCCATACGCACCCAGCTGACCTAGTTCAATATAATCATTTTCTTTAATATTATTTGGAAGTAAAAAAGGTCCTTTCATATAGTCCATGCTATCACATGTGGGGCCATAAAAATCAAATGCAGTTAATTTTTTAGATATTATTTTTCCATTTTTAATTAAACGAGAAGGGTAAACTATATTTGGTGTGCCAGCATCAAAAAGAGTTCCGTACGTTCCATCATTAATATAAAGTTTTTGTTTTTTTCTAAGATTTACTCTTACTATTGTTGATCCACTTTCAGCAACTAGTGCTCTTCCAGGCTCACATAATATTTCAGGAAGCTTTTCCAGTTTTAAATTTAATAAACCTTTTTTTATTTCTTCAAAATAATTATCTAAAGATTGAGGTACAAGATCTGGGTAAATTGCAGGAAATCCACCTCCAATATTAATATAATCTGGAATAATTTTAGTTCTTTTTATTATATTTCCAATATCTGCAATCCCTTTTGTATATGAAATGGGATGCATACATTGAGATCCCACATGAAAACTTAGACCTATTTTTTTTGCATATTGTTTTGTTAGTCTCAACAAACCAGTCACTTCAGATAATGAAGCTCCAAATTTTTTCGATAAATCTATTTCGGCATGTTCATTTGAAACGGCTACTCTTACAAATAATTCAAGGTCTTCTGCATGGTTAGTTATTTCAATAATCTTTATTAATTCGTCTTTAGTGTCTAGAGAAAAAGCTTTAATATTATAATTAAAATAAGCTTCTTTAATACTTTCTCTACTTTTAACTGTATGCATGTATGAACATTTTGCATTAGGGTTAATTGCCCTTATATCTTTAATTTCTTGAATAGAGGCTACATCAAAGTTCTCAATCCCACTCTCAACTATAGTTTTTAAGACTTCAGGGTGCGGGTTAGTCTTTACTGCGTAAAGTACTTTTCCAGGAAATTTATTTCTAAAATATGTAGAAGCTAATTGTATTGATTTCTTCCTAATACAATAAATAGGTTGTTCAGGTTTTAGTTGATTAATAAGCTCATCAACTGTTTTAAATTTTTGCATTATGTCTCCAAAAAAAATTTAACAAAAAAAAGTTTTTAAAAATACTTAAAAACTTTCATATAAATTATGCAATTAAGGTAATAGTTAATTAATGTAAAGCAAATAATAGGTGTTGAAATTACAAGATTAAACACCATATTACTCTCATGAGTGTGGTAAATAATTTAAAAAAACTAAGTGATTTTGATAATAAATCCTTATTAATTGTTGATGATGATAACCCCTTCAGAGATCGACTTTCAAGAGCAATGGAAAAAAAAGGATTTGAGGTTTTTCAAGCTGAGGGTGTAAAAAAAGGCATTCAATCGGTTATAGAAAAAAAACCAGGTTTTGCTGTAGTTGACCTTAGGCTAGCTGATGGAAATGGACTTGAGGTAGTAAAACAAATCCAAATTTCTAATCCTACTAGTAGAATTATTATGTTAACTGGTTATGGCAACATACCAACAGCTGTAGCAGCAATTAAAGAAGGCGCCATTGACTACCTTGCAAAGCCAGCAGATGCTGATGATGTTGAAAAAGCATTATTAGCAGATCCAGAAAAAAAAGCAGAACCTCCTGTAGATCCCATGTCAGCAGATAGAGTTAAGTGGGAACATATTCACAGAGTATTTGAACTATGTAATAGAAATGTTTCTGAAACAGCTAGAAGGCTTAAGATGCATAGAAGAACCTTACAAAGAATTCTATCTAAAAGATCACCTAAATAAATTTTCTAAACTTAATAATCTTTTTAGCTAATAAAGTTAATAGACAGATTTTAAAAAATTCAGCCAATAAAAAAGGAGTAACACCCAATTCGAGTATTGGTTTATCCCATCCAATCAAAGTTCCAAGCCAAAGAACACCAAATAAATATATTGTTGAAACAGAAAATATTAATTTAATAAAAATTATAAAAATATTATTTTTTAAATTTAAATACCCTGCAAAAAATGCAGCAGATAAAAATCCTATTAAGTACCCCATTGTTGGACCAGTAAAGTAAATTAAGCCCACACCTTTTTCAGGTGAATTAGAAAATACTGGTATTCCAATAATTCCTTCAAGAAGATACACCCCAACTGTAGTAAGACCAATTTTATATCCAAAAGCTAATCCTAAAAAAAGAACAACAAAGGTCTGCATTGTCATTGGCACAGGGTAGAATGGTATTTTTAATTTAGCAGAAACAGTTAAGGCAACTGTTCCCACAAAAATTAGTAAAAATGTTTTTAAAACTTTGTGAATTGAAGTTGTTTTTAAAAGATCCATAGTGATGAATTTACTATTTATTATTATAATAATCTAGTTTTTTATTAGCCTGAGAAAAACATCTTCTAAATCACCATCATCAGTGGATATATCTAAAATCTTGACGTTATTTTTCTTAATTAGGTTAATTAATTCTTCCATATGAATTTTACTTTTTTCATAAGATATGTAAATTTCTGTCTCTGATTTTGATATTAATTTTAAAGAAGGTAAATCTTCATTTTTTATATTAATTTTTTTATCAGTTTTAAAAGTTACTTTTTTTGTTTGAATTTTATCTAGAAGATTTTTTGTACTATCTAGAGCTACAATATTTCCTTTATTAAGAATAGCTATTCGATCACACATTTCTTCAGCTTCCTCAAGATAATGTGTTGTTAAGATAATAGTTACACCAAGCTTATTGAGTAATCTTACATTTTTCCACAAATTTTGTCTTAATTGAACATCAACACCAGCGGTAGGTTCATCCAAAAAAACTATTGGAGGCTGATGAACTAAAGCTTTAGCCATCAGTAATCTTCTTTTCATTCCACCGGATAAACTTCTGGCATAGCTGTTTGCTTGTTTTTCTAAAGATACCAACTCTAGAATAGTGTCTGTAATTCTGTCTTTTTCTTTTATTCCATAAAGCCCAGCTTGTAATTCTAATAACTTTCTTGGACTAAAAAAAGGATCAAGGTTAACTTCTTGTGGAACTATTCCAACTGCTGCTCTAACTTGCCTTGGATTTTTATCCAGATCAAAGCCATGTACATTAACTTGTCCTGCTGTTTTTATCACCGTACCAGCTACAATATTTATAAATGTAGTCTTGCCAGCACCGTTTGGTCCAAGTAAACCAAAAATCTCTCCTTCTTGCACGTCTAAGTTTAAATCAATTAAAGCATGTGTATCTTCTGCTTGCTTATTTGAATAAATTTTTTTTAAGTTTTTAATAGAAAGTATATTTTTTTTGTCCATTTGCGTTAATACATTTATAATATTTAAAATAATTAAGATAATATTATTTGATGGATAAAATAAAAAAAACTGATCATTTTTATTTAATAGATGGTTCAGGTTATATCTTTAGAGCTTATTATGCATTACCACCTCTAACAAGAAAGAGTGACGGTTTACCAGTAGGTGCAGTTAGTGGTTTTTGTAGCATGTTATTTAAACTATTAGAAGATTCAAAATCTAATGAAAATCTTCAAAAGCCAACACACTTTGCTGTAATTTTTGATGCAGCTAGAAAAACATTTAGAAATGAAATTTATTCTGCATATAAGGCAAACAGATCTGAAGCCCCAGACGATTTGGCACCACAATTTGAATATATAAGAAAGTCAGTTATTGCTTTTAATTTACCATCTGTTGACCTCCCTAACTATGAAGCAGATGATTTAATAGCAACTTATGCAGAGCAAATTTTAGCCAAAGGGGCAAAGGTAACAATCGTATCTTCAGATAAAGATTTAATGCAACTTTATAAAAAAGATGTTCGTTTATTTGACCCAATGAAAAACAAATTTATAACATCAGAAGACATAGTAGCTAAATTTGGAGTAGGTCCAGAAAAAGTAATTGATGTGCAATCATTGGCAGGTGATAGTAGTGATAATGTACCAGGTGTTCCAGGAATAGGAGTTAAGACTGCAGCAGAACTTATTAATAAGTATGGCACTCTAGAAAAGTTACTAGATAGTACGCATGAGATAAAACAAAATAAACGAAGAGAAACTCTCACTGAAAACAAAGATAAAGCAATCATCAGTAAAAAATTAGTAACTTTGATGAAAACCGCTCCAGTCGAAAGAAATATAGAGGAGTTTCAATTAAAAGAAGTTGATAAAGATAAGCTGTATAAATTTTTAAGAGAAATGGAGTTTAATAGACTTCTTAGCTCTGTTATTTCGGCATATGGAGAGCCCACATTAGATGAATCAAAAATAGAAGTAGCCCCTATGGGAAAACAACAAAGTATAAATAAAAAAAATTACCATTTAATTACTAATGAAAAACAAATAGACGACTGGATTAATGAAGCAGAAGAATCTGGAGAATTAGCTATTGATACTGAAACTAGCTCGCTAGATCCACATCAAGCAGAATTAGTGGGAATCTCGCTATGTACAAAAATTGGTAAAGCTTGCTATATTCCAATAGGCCATAAGTTTAAAGGATGCTTAAAAAAAGAAAATATAATTAAAAAATTAAAGCCACTTTTAGAAGATAAAAGTGTAAAAAAAATTGGTCAAAATATTAAGTTTGATTTTATCGTTCTATTTAAGCAGGGGATAAGCATGAATGCAATGGAAGACACAATGTTAATGTCCTATGTTTTAGATGCTGGAAAAAATCGACACAATATGGATACATTATCTGAGATTCACTTACAGCATAAAACAATTTCATTTAAAGAAATTGTTGGTACTGGAAAAAAAAAAATAAATTTTAGTGATGTGGAGTTGGATAAAGCCATGGAATATGCAGCAGAAGATGCTGATATTACTTATAGATTATACAAAATTTTTAGTAAAAACCTTAAACTAGAAAATTTAACCAATATCTATTCAATTTTTGAAAAACCTTTAATTAAAATATTAGCATTTATGGAAATTGAAGGAATAAAAATCGACAATAAAATTTTAAAGGTGTTGTCTGAAAAATTTGAAAAAAAAATTAGTAAATTAGAAAAAGAAGTTTTTAAAATTTCTAAAAAAAAATTTAATATTGCTTCACCAAAACAATTGGGTGAAATAATCTATAATGATTTAAAGATTGCTACACTTAAAAAAACTAGAAAAGGAAGCTTTGCTACAAATGCAAGTGTTCTTGAAGACTTAGCATTTAAAGGATATGAGTTTCCAAAATTAATTTTAGATTGGCGTCAAGCTTCTAAACTAAAAAATACTTATTCGGATGCTTTACCCGAACATATTAATCCAAAAACAAAAAGAGTTCACACTTCCTTCTTGTTAGCAGCCACCACAACGGGAAGACTTGCTTCTAGTGAACCAAATTTACAAAATATCCCCATCAAATCAGAAGATGGTAAAGATATAAGAAAAGCATTTGTAGCTGAAAAAGCTTTTACTTTGATATCAGCTGATTATAACCAAATTGAAATGAGAATTTTGGCTGACTTAGCTGATGTTAAAGAGTTAAAAAAAGCATTTAAAAATAATGAGGATATTCACTCACTAACAGCAAGCCAAGTATTTGAGGTTGATATAAAAAAAGTTAATCAAGATATGAGGCGAAAAGCTAAAGCAATAAACTTTGGCATTATATATGGTATTTCACAATACGGACTTGCAAAACAAATCAATGTTTCAAATCATGAAGCGAATGAATTTTTAAATGCTTATTTTGCAAGATTTCCAGAAATAAAAATTTACATGGAGGACACTATTAAGTTTTGTAGAAAAAGTGGTTATGTAAATAATATTTTTGGTCGTAGGTCACACTTTAGTGGAATTAATGATAAAAATTTTAATGTTAGAAATTTTCAAGAAAGAGCAACAATCAATGCACCTATTCAAGGTTCAGCCTCAGAGATTATGAGGCTTGCAATGATTAGAGTAAATAAGAAATTTGAAAGTTTAAAAGATAATAAATCAAAAATGCTGTTACAAATACACGATGAATTAATTTTTGAAGTCCCAGTAAAAGATGTTAAAACTATAACTAAAATTATACAGGTAGAAATGACTAGTGTTACGGAGAGTGATCTGCACTCATTTTCAACACCTTTAACGGTAGACATTAATACAGGCGATAATTGGGGAATACTTCATTAATTTAAGAGCATTGCCTAATTTAGAACAATTTAGTATTTTTAAAGTAGTTTATGCAGACACAAACAATAGCTTTAATAGATGACGATAGAAATATACTCACAAGTATAAGTATTGCCTTAGAAAAAGAGGGGTTTAAAGTTCAAACTTATATAGATGGTGAGAGTGCATTAATTGGGTTAACCAGAACACCACCTGATTTAGCAGTAATTGATATTAAAATGCCCAAAATGGATGGTGAAGAACTTTTAAAAAAGTTAAGAAAAAAAACATCACTGCCAGTAATTTTTTTAACATCAAAAGATGATGAGATAGATGAGTTATTGGGCCTAAAATTAGGTGCAGATGATTTTATAAAAAAATCAGGAGGCTTTTCCATAAAAGTTCTAATCGAGAGAATTAGAGTTCAACTTAGAAAAAAAGATATAAATATCAATCTAGAAGAAATAAAGAATATTATTGCTCATGGTAAACTTAAACTTGACCCCTCTCAACTTGAGTGTGAATGGGATGGTAAACAATTGCCCGACAAGCTTACCACTACAGAGTTTTTGATAGTAAAAGAGTTAGCTAAACGACCAGGTATAATTAAAGAAAGAGCACAATTAATGGATATTGCCTATAGAGAAGACACTGATATCGAGGATAGAACTATAGATAGTCACGTTAAGAGAATTAGAAAAAAGTTCAAAAAAGTTGATCCTGAGTTTACTGCAATAGAAACAAGATATGGCAGTGGATACAGATGGAATGTTAGTTAATGTTCAGTGATTTTCTTAAAGATTTATCTATCTTAAAAAAATTTTTATTTATTAATTTAGTAATTTTTTTAGTTATTGGCAGTTTGACACTTTTATATATTGGAAATGTTAAACCTAATTTGATAAAAAAAAAAACAATTAAACATGTTCAGGTAATAGATAATACAATCGAACACATTCTTAGATTAAATATTAAATTTGAAGAAGATGATATTCGTAGATTTCTGTTCTCTACAAGGTTTTTATTTCAAAATTTAGATAGAGTTATTTTGCTTGATAATCAATTTAATCTAGTTGGTGATACAGATACACTAGATTTAGACCCAAGGTCATTTTCTAATAGAATGGATATTATTCAATTGGAAATTTTAAATGAAGATATAAGTAAAAAAAAAATTGGAAAAAAAAATGTTAACAAAAAAAAAACTATTTCTTTAAAAGATATTCTAACAAATTATTCACAGTCAAAAAACCAAGGAAAAGCATTTACCTTTATGCAAGAAGGGTATGACCAATTTTTACTAACAACTGTAAAAAATGTAACTTTAGATGGAGATAATATTGGTTATCTTGCAATTTCTGAAAATGCGAATGATATTAGGTCTGCAATTAATGAAAGAAAAACTTTTATATTAAGAACAGCAGTCTTCATTGGAATAGTAATTTTTATATTTTCATTTGTTTTAAATAGATATTTTTTAAAACCTATAAAGAACCTAGTAGCCTACACAAAAATAATTAAAGAAAAGAGCAGAAAGCAAACAAACATAAATGAACTAAAAAGTAGAAATGATGAATTGGGAACGTTATCAACTTCATTAGATGATATGACCAATGAGCTTAAAAAAAGAATCTCACATGCAGAAAATTTTTCAACAGACTTGGTACATGAGATAAGAAATCCACTAACATCTTTAAAAAGTGCTGCAGAGATACTATATGAGACTGAAGATCAGGTACAAAGAGGCAAGTTGATAGACATTCTTAACCATGACGTTCAAAGAATTGAAAGATTAATTACCGATTATTCTCAAATACTAAAAGATGAAGTTGCTTTAAGTAGAGAAAAAATGAAAAGAATTAATCTTAAATTAATTGCAAAATCTGTAGTTGATGATTTTAACAATATTTATGAGGCGAAAAGAGGTATTAGGATCATCTTAAATGATCTAAAAAATGAAGAAGAGTATTTTATTCATGGAATAGAAAATAGAATAGAACAAATCATTGCAAATTTATTAGATAATTCAATTTCATTTAGCAAAGATAATAAAAAAATTTTAGTTGAAATTTACAAAGGTGATAATGAAAAAGTTATCCTGAGGGTTGTTGATGAAGGTAAAGGATTCAAAGAAACAAATACAAAAAAAATATTTGATAGATTTTATAGTAATAGACCAGATAATTTTGGTGAACATTCAGGTTTGGGGTTAAACATTGTAAAAAATCTTGTAGATTTACATGGTGCAACGATAAACGCTTCGAATAATATTACACAAAATGGTGCAAATGTTGAGATAGTATTCCCTAAATTATAATCATAAGTTGATTAATCAAATTTTTATTGTATAAAATCGATTAATGGATGATTTTAAAGTAAAAGATATATCGTTAGCTGAATTTGGAAGAAAAGAAATTTCTATAGCAGAAAGTGAAATGCCAGGGTTAATGGCATTGAGAGAGGAATACTCAGGAAAAAAACCTTTAAAAGGAGCAAAAATTTTAGGATGCCTCCACATGACTATCCAAACAGCAGTTTTAATCGAAACTCTCACAGAACTTGGAGCCGAAGTTAGATGGTCTTCTTGTAATATTTTTTCAACACAAGATCATGCAGCAGCAGCAATAGCTAAAGCTGGCATACCAGTTTTTGCTTGGAAAGGTGAAACAGAGGAAGAAGCTATATGGTGTATAAGACAAACAATCGAAGGAAAAAAAGATTGGAAAGCAAATATGCTATTAGATGATGGTGGTGATTTAACTGCAATGATGCATAGTGACTACAAAGATTTATTAAAAGAGGTAAAAGGTGTTTCGGAGGAAACTACAACTGGAATTAAAGCATTAAACAAAATGGAAAAAGATGGTTCTTTAATGATTCCAGCCATCAATGTAAACGATTCAGTTACAAAATCAAAATTTGATAACCTATATGGTTGTAGGGAAAGTTTAGTAGATGGAATTAGAAGAGCTACGGATGTTATGATGTCAGGTAAAGTAGCAATTGTTGCTGGTTTTGGTGATGTTGGAAAAGGCAGTGCGGCATCTTTAAGACAAAGTGGTGCAAGAGTTATGGTTACAGAAGCAGACCCAATTTGTGCACTACAAGCAGCGATGGAAGGTTATGAAGTAGTTTTAATGGATGAAGCAATTGATAAAGCAGATATCGTAGTTACAGCTACAGGTAACATTGATATCGTTACCGCAGATCATATGAGAAATATGAAAGATAGAGCAATACTATGTAACATTGGTCACTTTGATAATGAGATCCAGGTAGATGCTCTAAAGAATTACAAATGGACAGAAGTTAAGCCAGAAGTTGATGAGATAGAATTAGTTGATGGAAAGAGAATTATTCTTTTAGCAAAAGGAAGGTTGGTCAACTTAGGATGTGCCACAGGACACCCAAGTTTTGTAATGAGTGCATCATTTACAAATCAAGTAATGGCTCAAATAGAACTTTGGGACAACCACAAGAATTATGAAAATAAAGTTTATGTATTACCAAAATATTTAGATGAAAAAGTAGCTATGCTACACTTAAAAAAAGTAGGTGCAAAACTTACAAAACTATCAAAAGATCAAGCTGACTACATAAGTGTTGAAACAGAAGGTCCATTCAAGCCAGATGCATATCGCTACTAATAGCGAAATAATAGATATCTCCTTAGAAGTTAAGACAGCTGAACTAGCAAAAAATTTTTCAAGAATACTAAAAAAAGGTGACGTAGTTTTTTTTCATGGTGAAATTGGAGTTGGAAAAACGACATTTATAAGACATCTAGTAAACTGCCTTCAAGCAAAAAATGATCGTAATCAAACAGAAGTTACAAGTCCCACATTTAATTTAGTAAACGAATATGATGTAGGAATTTTTATAATTCAACATTATGATTTATATAGATTAAAAAACTGTGAGGAGACAAAAAATATTGGGTTACTGGAAAATCAAAAAGAAACTCTTACATTAATTGAGTGGCCTGAAAAAATTGATAACAAAATAAGAAATAAAATTGATTTATTCTTTAAATACAATGAAGATATGAACAAAAGATTTTTATCTATTAAAGGTTTAAATAATGAAAAATTAAATGAAATTAGTTAAGTCAAAATTAAAAAAAATTAAGGGTGATGCATCTTTTAGATCTTTTTATAGGAAAAAAAATAATAAAGAAAATTCAATTATTGTTTATGCCACGAAAGAAAAAGAAAAAAACCTATTAATATATGCTGCTATTAACAGCTTGTTGATTAAAAATAAAATTCTAGCACCAAAACTATATAAAGAAAATTACAAACAAAATTTTATAGAAATTGAAGATTTTGGTGATGATACTGTATTTAAACTATTAAGAAAAAGTGGAAGTAATAAGATTAATTTATACAAAAAAACTATTAATTTACTTATTGAAATTCAAAAGATCAAACAAAACATAATTAAAAACTTTAAAGGAAAAAATTATAAAATCCCAATTTATCAGAATAATAAATTATTTAAAGAAGCAAAGCTATTTTCTGATTGGTATGCAAAAAAATATATATCTAAAAAAAAATTACCAACAGTCAACATTGAGATAAATAAACAGATAAAATTCTTACTATCAAATCTTAAGATAAAAAATGAAACTTTAGTTCATCGAGATTTTCACGTATCAAATTTAATGAAATATAAAAAAAAATTAGCAACTATTGATACACAAGATGCCCTAATAGGTAATAGGGCATATGATCTAGCATCTTTAATTGACGATGTTAGATTTGAATCAAGTAAAAAAATAAAAGATAATATTTACAATTATTATTTAAAATTAAACAAAAATAAAATTAGTAAGATTATTTTATTAAATGATTTTGAAATATTATCAGTGATTAGAAATATGAAAATAATAGGTATTTTTGCAAGGTTGGCTGCAAGAGACAAAAAGAAGACATATTTAAAATTAATACCCCACGCCTGGAAATTAATAGAGCTTAGAACACAAAATAATCAAATATTTGATGGGCTTAAAAGAGTACTGGATATTAATTTTCCAAAGAAAATAAGGAACATTAAATGAAAATTAACACTGCATTAATTTTGTGTGCTGGCCATGGAAAGAGATTAAACCCCTTAACACTAGTAGAGCCGAAGCCACTATTGAAAATTAATGAAATTACATTACTTGAGAACTGTATCAATTTAATCAAATCTTTAGGAATAAAAAAAATAATATTAAATACATTTTATTTAAAAGAAAAAATTGAAAGCTTTGTTGAAATAAAAAAATTTAATTTGGATATTACAATAATCAACGATGGAAAAAAAATTTTAAATACAGGGGGAGGAATTTTAAATATGATGAATTCCTCAAATGATTCTGATTTTTTAATATTAAATCCAGATACTGTTTGGAATCAAGGCTATTTAGAAAAAATTAAAGGTATGGAAGATTTTTATTTTACCAATCAAATTAAAAATATACTTTTACTTGTTAATAAAAACCTTAGTTTTGATAAAAAATTAAAAGGTGATTTTAATCTTTTAAAAAATAAAATTAAAAAGGATCTTCAAAATGATTTAATTTATACTGGCTGTCAAATAATGAATAAAGATTTATTTGATTCACATTCAGTTAGTGATTTTTCCATATCAGAAGTTTGGAATCGGTTAGTTAGCAAAAATGAATTATATGGTTATGAAAGTGTAGAAAGTTTTTATCACCTGACTAATCTTGAAGTTTACAAGGCGTTATTAAAAAACAATTAAATCTTTAGCTCTATCTTTATCTAAATATTTACATTCAGAAATTTCTTGCTTTGAATTAAGATTAATTAATAGTGGATTTCCAGTTGGTATTTCAAGTAATGATATTTTCTTATTATCTAGTTTAAATAAAAATTTACACAAAGCTCTAATAGAATTGCCATGAGCTGAAATTAAAATATTTTTATTATCAGCTAATTTATTCCTAATATCAGAATTATAATACTCCATTACCCTCTCATAGGTATCCTTAAGTGATTCTGTGTCTGGAATTTTTGCTGCAGGAATTTTTTTATAAATCTCAATATTTAAAGGGTGGTATGGATTATTTCTACTTAAAGGATCAGGTTTTATGTCCCAAGATCTTCTAAATTCATGAATTTTATTGTCACCGTGTTTTTTCTTCATTTCATCCTTATTTAAACCTGTTAATGCACCATAATGTCTTTCATTAAGCTGCCACGCTCTTATAGGCTCTTTGTTATCCCTCAAAGTATCCTGAATGAGCTTTAGAGTATTAATGGCCCTTAATTGAAAAGATGAAAAAAAGTAATCTATGTTAAGTTTTAGCTCTTTAATGCACTCACCTGATTTGCAAGCTTCTAACTTTCCTTTTCCGGTAAGATCAACATCAACCCAGCCTGTAAACCTTTTTTCCAGGTTCCATTCACTTTGTCCATGTCTAACTAGAATTAAATGAGGCATATGATATATTTTGATAACGGATAAAAATGATAAAATAAATAAAATTATTATGAAAATCAAAAATAAACATTTAAGGTTAGGATTTTATTCAGCTAATCTAATACTTATAATATTTTATCTATATCCAGGAAGTATATTTGGATGTTACCTATATAGTAATTGCCATATAGGACCCCAAATTACCCCAAATATTATAATTTCCTCTAATTACTGGATTTCGTCTAACCATTTTTACATATTTACTGTTTTGACAGTTTTAGGATTTTTTAACTATAGAAACACAAAGAAAATAAAATTTTTAATTACATATCTATTCTTCTTATCAATTATTTTAGAATTATTTCATTTTATTATTCCAAATAGAGGATTTGAGTGGAGTGATTTATTTGGTAATATTCTGGGTGTTATATTTGTAACAATTATTTATAAGATTAGAGATAATTATGTGCAAAATTAAAAATATTTTTTTAGTCTTATTAATTATTTTGATTTCAGCTTGTTCCTCAATACCTCAAAATACATCTAATAGTTGCTCAATCTTTAATGAGAGATATCTTTGGTACAAGCATGTTAAAAATACTGAAAAAAAATGGGGTACGCCAATTTATGTACAGTTGGCAATTATTAAAATGGAGTCTGATTTTGATTGGTTGGCAAAACCACCAAGGCAAAAATTATTTAAGGTTATACCCTTTAAACGACCTTCAAGTTCTTTTGGATATTCTCAAGCAGTAAAGGGGACGTGGGAACAATATAAAAATGAAACAGGAAACAAATTAGCTACAAGAGCTAGATTTAAAGATAGTGTAGATTTTATTGGTTGGTATACAGATAAAACAGAATCTATTTTAAAGATTTCCAAGAAAGATGCCTTTAGACAATATCTAGCGTATCATGAGGGGTGGGGTGCTTATAAAGATTATAAGAATAATCAAAAAGTTATCGGATTAGCAAAAAAAGTTAAGAAACAGTCAGACAAATATAAATCCCAATTAAAAAAATGTCAGAAAAAGCTAAATAAAAATAAATATATTATTTTTTAACGAAGTTGTTTTTTCAACTCAATATCAACAGCATCCATTCTTTTTGTATTTTTTGCTAATATTAAATACATTGTTGGAGTAACGTAGAGTGTAAAGAAAGTAGATATAATCATTCCACCTAGAATAGTAGCACCTACAGCTAATCTTGAAGCCTCGCCTGCTCCTGGTCCAATATTACCTATAACTAGAGGCATCATTGCTATCATTGTGCTTATTGATGTCATCATTATTGGTCTAAATCTTAATTGACAAGCTTCTTTAACCGCTGTTTCAACATTTTTTCCAGCTGTCCGCAATTGATTAGCATAATCAACGATTAGAATACTATTTTTAGTCGATATTCCAATTAAAATGACGAGTGCTATTTGTGAGAAGATATTAATAGAACTATTTAAGAATAGAATAAAGACCAACCCCCCAAACAGTGCAAGTGGAACAGTTAACATAATAATAAATGGGTGGATAAATGAGTTAAAAGTTGCAGCCATTACTAGGTAGGCAGTTAGAAATGCTAATCCAAAAATAATAAACAGTTCGTTGCTAGTTTCTTTTATTTCTTCTGATTTACCTTTCCATGAGATTTGATTAGAAGGGCTGACTTCATTCATAGTTTTTTCTAAAAATGCAATTGCCTCTGTAAGCGTATAAGATTCAGATATATTTGCAGATATTGTTACAGCTCTCTGCCTGTTATATCTTGCTAATTTTTTTGCAGACCCTTTCTCACTGAATTCAACTAAATTTGCTAAAGAAATTAGCTTACCAGTACTTTCTGATCTAACAAATATTTTAGAAAGTCCTTCCTGAGATCTTCTATCTGCTAAGTACTGCTGAAGTATAATTGGGTATTCTTTACCAAGTCTATTAAATTTAGTTACAGTTTTTCCACCATAAAGGGTTTCTAAAGTTTTTCCAATTGAGTCAGTAGATACATCTAAGTCTTTAGCTTTATTTTTATTTATAATTAATTTAATTTCAGGCTTATCTCTGGAATAGTCAGATTCTATTCTTGATAAATTTTTATTTTGTCTCAACTTTCTAATAACCTTAGATTGTATTTCTTCTAATTCTTCATAAGTGCTACCCAATATGACCATTTGTAATGGTTTATTATAACTAGAAACTCTAATAGATTGTGGTGAAATTGGAAAAGCCACAGTTTCTGGCACTGTCACAATTTTTCCAATTGCTTCCCTCATTATTGTTTGTGAACTTTTTTTTCTATCTGCCCATTCATCCAATAGTGCAATTATTATAAAACTATTAAATGAATTTTCATTGCTGCCAAAGCCTGGCACTCTCATTATAAATCTTTTATATGAACTATCCTCAGCCTGAAGAAGTGGAATTAATCTTTCTTCAACATCTTCTGCTCTTTTTTCAGTATATTCAAAAGAACTCCCTTCATCTGTGAATCCAAGAACAAGATATACACCTCGATCTTCCATAGGTAACAATTCTTTTTTTGTAAAATGAAATAAAACACTAGAGACAACAATAGTGAAGATAATAAATGAAATAATAATTTTTTTCTTATTTATCCAATATCTCAATGTTTCTTCATAAAATTTTGATAATGATTTAAAAAACTTGTCAAATTTTAAAACTATGAAATTTTGTTTAGGTTCTTTCTTTAAAAACTTACTTGCTAACATAGGTGATAATGTAAGTGCAACAAAAGAGGACACCACAACAGAAAAAGATAAGGCAATTGCAGTTTCTCTAAATAATGTTCCTGCGATTCCATCAATAAAAATTAAAGGAATAAATACTGCAACTAGAATTAATGTTGTAGCAATGATTGCAAAACTAATTTGTTTTGATCCCTTATAAGCTGCAACTAAAGGACTCTCTCCATTTTCAATTCTTCTATAAATTGCATCAGTCATAATGACTGAGTCATCTGTTATTATTCCAATTGCTAAAATAAAACTTAATAAAACAAAAATATTTATTGATAAGCCAAATAAGTAAAGACCTAAAAAAGATGCTATCAAACTTACGGGTAATGCAACTGCTGGAACAATCACCGCTTTTATGTTTCCTAAAAATAAATAAATAATTATAACCACTAGTATAAAAGCGATTATTAAAGTTTTATAAACTTCGTTGATAGCGGTACCTACATAGGTTGCTCTATTAAAGGCTACCTCTATATTGAGATCATCAGGTAATGTTTTTTTAACTTCATCTATTTTTTTGCTTATTTCTTTAGAAAGCTCTACTGTTGAAGCACCACTTTTGGCGTAAATACCAATTCCTACAGTTTTTAAATTCAAAGCATCCTTGCTCTGTGCCTTAAAAAGATTTTTTTCTGAAACTGGACCAAACTCAATATTGGCAACATCTGCAAGTCTTACAATGCTGTTTTGGTTTTTTTTTATAGGTAACGCTTTTAATTTTTCTATATCATCATATGATTTATCTAAATTTAGTGTTAAATCTATATTGTTAGCTTCAAGAGTACCTGCTGGCAGACTTACATTTTCTTTTCTTATTGCTATCTCAACTTCTTGAATAGTTAAATTATATGCTGCTAGTTTAATTGGATCTATCCAAACTCTAACACTTAAATCTCTCAAACCACCAGTTCTAATGGTTCCTACATTATTAACGCTTGAAAATTGATCTACCAAATATCTTTCAACATAATCTCCAAGTTCTAAATCACTCCAAGTTGCAGAAGATACAGAAAGCCACATAGTAGTTGAAAATCCAGCCGACTGTTTAAGTATTTGAGGTGCATCAGCTTCACTTGGTAACCTATCAACAATTCTTGCAACTCTCTCTCGTATATCATTTGCCGCATTATCTAGGTTAATATCAGTATTAAATTCAACATTAATTGAACTACTTCCATTTTCTGATGTTGAATTGATATTTTTTACTCCTTCCACTCCACCAATCACTTTTTCAATTACTTGAGTTACTTCTTGATCTATTATAGGAGCCGATGCAGACTTGTAGGCTACTTTAATTTGAACCACAGGAGGCTGTAAGCCTTCAGGCAATTCTCTTACAGGCAATTGTGAAAAAACAAATATTCCAAAAACAATTAATATAAGAGACATTACCCATGCAACAACTGGTCTTCTTATACTTACATCAGTTATAAACATTATTTTTTAATAGGTTTTATTTTGCCTTTAGGCCTAACTTTTTTTAATCCTTCTGCAACAATAGTTTCTCTCTCGGTAAGGCCAGAGATGACCTCAATAAACCCATCTCTTCTTATTCCAATTTCTATTTCAGTTTTATTTGCAATATTGTCTTTTGAAACTTTATAGACGTAAGTTTTGCTTCCCTCTACCATCATACTAGTATCAGGTATTGCAAGAGAATTTCGTTCATTATAATTAATAACAACCTCTAGAAGAGAGCCTGGAATTAATTCAGAGTTTTCATTTTCAATTATAACCCTTGTAAGCAAACTTCTAGTTTCAGCACTAATCCTGCTTGAAACAGCATAGACTTTTCCACCGTATGTTTTGTTTTTGTTACCTGAGAATTTAGCTTTAATGGGTAAATCTTTTTTTATGAATGTTGCAAAAGTTTCAGGAATCTTTAGGTCAGAATATATAATCGAGTTATCATCTAAAGTTATAATAATTGAGTTATCCGAACCAAGAATATCACCAGTAATACCTCTGTATCCAAGAACACCGTTAAAAGGTGCTATAATGTTTCTATCTTTAAGCTTAACAATTAGATCACCTTTTTTTACATAATCCTTAAGGATTAGTTCAGATGTTAAATTATCTCTTTTAATTCTAAAAGATTCTGCTCTCTTTGATACTGCTGTACCAAAGCTTTCAATATTTTCTGAAAAGTTTTTGTAAACTACCTCTCTAACAATTACTCCAGGCGGAGGTCTTTTACTGAATTTTTTTTTAAAATGATTGCCTATCATTGTTCTTCCAACAATCACTATTGTGATTATTAAAAAAAAAGAGATGATTACTGTGCTAATTTTTGTTGATCTTTTCATGTTTAATTATTTCCATACTCACTCCATGAGCCATCATAAATTGTTGGCTTATATTTAATATCTATTAAAGAATAAGCAAGAGCCAAAACTGAAGCGGTAACTCCAGAACCACAGGTAAATACTACATTCCCATCAAGTTTGAATATAATCAATTTAAATTTATCAATAATTTTTTCTTTAGAGATGAATGTGTTATCTTCATTAATAAGCTCAGAAAATGGCAGGCAAAAAGAATTTTTTATAGAGCCACTTCTTAAACCTTTTCTTGGCTCAGGAACCTTACCTTCAAATCTCTCCCTACTTCTTGCGTCAATAACCCTAAACTTATTTACATTAATATTTTCATCAATTTGCTTTTTGTTTTTTACTAATTCCTTTTTTTCATTAGCTATATAATCAGAGTTAATAGTTTTTGTTAAACTATTAACTGTTGATTTTTTTTCTTTAATCCATTTTTTTAAACCACCATTTAATATGTGAACTAAACTTGGATTGTGTCCAAAGTAAATAAAATTATACCAGCACCTACAAGAGCTAATTAAATCAGAATTATCATAAATTATTATTTGGTCCTCATTTTTAATACCCATACTTGATACAATTTTTTCCCACGATTTAATGTCAGTCAGCATATGAGGTAAGTCAGTATCTGTTTTAGAGTTTTTATCCAAATCAAAAAAGATTGCATTCCCTATATGCTGCTCTTGATATTCTTCAAAACTATTTCGCTTAGCTTGAGGCATGTGCCATGAGCAATCAATAATTTTTACTTTATCTAAATTTTTTTCTAGCCAATTTGTATCAACTAATGACATATTATCTTTTTTCTAGATATCTCTGATGGTATTCTTCTGCAGGGCAGTAATTTTTTAATAAAGAAGATTTTGTTACAACTTTTCCAGATAAATTTGAATTTATTTTTTTTATAATATTTTCAGCAATCTCTTTTTGTTTGTCACTTAAGTAAAATATTTCACTTCTGTATTGTGTTCCAAAATCAGGTCCTTGTGAATCTAGAGTCGTAGGGTCATGAATTTCAAAAAAAAAGTCTAAAATTTTTTCATAAGAGATAACCTTAGGGTCAAAGTCTAATTTAACAACTTCTGCATGATTTGTATTACCAGTACATATTTCTTTATAAGTAGTTTCTTTGCTGTCACCCCCACAATATCCAACCTCAGTTTTGATAACTCCATCGAGTTTACTAAACTTAATTTCTGGCCCCCAAAAACACCCCAATCCTAAAACTGCTATTTCCATTGATTATAGTTTAATTTGATTTACAAATTATTGCTATGCTAACTAAAAATCAATTGGGTTTTTTGTACATGTTTTTATCTGTGTGCACCTTTTCTGTAATGGATTTACTTGTAAAATGGTCAAGTGACTACCCAACAGGAGAGGTATTGTTTTTTAGGGGTTTTTTTGGACTTTTACCAACTTATTTTTTAATACCAAAAAATAAACTGAAAACTTTTTACACAACTAAAAGATCTAAAGAGCATTTATTTAGATGCCTTATGGGCTTAATGGCTTTAATAGCAATAGTTATTGCATTGAGAAAACTTCCTTTAGCTGTTGTTGTTAGCTTGTCATACGCAGCACCTTTATTTATTACGGTATTGTCAATATTTTTACTGAGTGAGAAGGTAGGAATTTTTAGATGGTTGGCGGTCATGATAGGATTCATTGGTGTAATTATAATTGCAGAACCTGGCTTTAAAGGCATGAACTATCTTTATTTTCTTCCATTAATATTTTGTATTGGGATGGCTTTTGTAACTATTACAATTAGAAAGTTATCTACGACAGAACCTATTTGGCTTATTTCAATTTTTTTTACTATTACAATTTCACTTGCAGGCTTAGCCACAATCCCCATGGGTTGGATAATGCCAAATTTTAAAGATTTTATTCTTCTAGCTTCAATTGGAGTAACGGGAGGTTCTGCAAATTTATTTTTAACCCAATCCTATAAGCTTTCAGAAGTATCATTAGTTGCGCCTTTAAAATATTTGGCTTTGATATTTGCTATTATTTTTGGTTATTTAATTTGGAATGAGATACCAACTGTAAAAACATTGGTAGGAGCATCTCTTGTAATTCTTGCCTCTCTTATAATTTTTAAAAGAGAGATTTATCACAAACAAACAATACCATCTACTTCTAGACATGAGTAAAAAACCAAAATATTGGAATACTGCAAAAAAATATTTATCTAAAAAGGATAAAGTGATGTCTTCACTAATTAATAAATATAAATCTCCCTCTGAAGCCGTATTGACCTCTAGAAAAGATATTTTTTTTTCTTTATGTAAAAGTATTATTGGACAGCAAATTAGTGTTGCAGCAGCAAACTCAGTTTTTTTAAAATTTAAAAAAAAATGTAAAAATAAAATTAATGCAAAAACAATATCTAAACTAACTTCTATTCAGCTTAAACGTTGTGGATTAACTAGACAGAAAGTCAGAGGAATAAAAAGTTTAGCAAAGCAAACTTTAGATAAATCATTTAACCCCAGATTAATTCCTAAAATGACCGATGAAGAGGCGATTATTTATTTATCTAAATTAAGACAAATTGGAAGATGGTCAGCTGAAATGATCTTATTGTTTACTTATAATCGTTCAAATATTTGGCCTATACAAGATATTGGTCTTCTAAGGGGAATTTCAAAAAATTATAAAAAGAAATATTTACCTCCAGAGTCTTATGTAAGATTATTAAACAAAAGATTCACTCCATATTGCTCGGTTGCAACATGGTATCTATGGAGAAGTATAGATCCAGAACCTATTCAGTATTAAAACCTTGAATGATTTGCAAATTCCTTTTGGTTGTATCTTTTGCTAGTGCCCATCCTTCTTGGTATTCCTTGGAATCGTGACACTTTATTGCTCTTTCATAACTTGGAAACTCCCAGATTACAGTTCTTGCAAAATCTTCACCTTCCAGACATTGGTACTCACCACCTCTAACCAGTGGTTTTCCACCAAAATTTTTTATAATAGGAGTTACTTTCTTAGAGTAATCTTTTAAATTTTTTGCACTATCAATTTCTTTATATAAAGCTACCCAATATCCCTTCATATTAATCTATCCATTCTTTGTAATTGTCATAATTTTTTTGAATATAAGTTGGCAATTTTTCAAATTCAAATTTTACTAGTTTGCCTCCATTCCCAATTTTCATTGTTGATTTATCTACAGTTAAGTCATAGATCGCTTGTTTATTTTTCATGATTTTGTCTATCGCTTCAACAGAAACTGGTTGCACATCAAATTCTCTATGGTGTAAATAAGATCGTAATTTATGCTCAATTTCTTTAGGTGTTTTTATATTTGAGAAATGCCAACCACCATTATTTACAATCTTTATGCTCATGTGTTTTGTTTGAGAAAAAAATGTATCAATTCTAAAAAAAGAATATTTTCTATCTTTTATATTTCTTAGCCATTGAGGATTAACTAAATTTTTTTTCTTACAACCTTTGGTTCCTATCCAAATTAAATTAGGTAATTTTAAGTTAAATTTGTAATAAAACATATCTTGTTTAAAAAAGATTATTTTTTCATTTATTTCTTTAAAATTAACATTAGATAATTTTGGTATTTCATCAACATCAGAAATTAAAATAAAATCTTCATTTTGTGCCCCATCAAGTCCTTTGTTTATAAGATTTCTTTGACCATTTTCTCTATATGCAGCATTAAAAATATATTTTCTAGATTTTTCTTCCTCACTATCTTGTGATACTACTTCTTCTGTTTGAGGGTAAATTTGATCATCAATAATATAAATTATTTTATCTTTAAATCTTTCAAACTTTTTATGGTTAAATTTTAATTCTCTCAAATCACCTTTATGAGTGAATTTACTTTCTACAATTACAAAATAATCAACAAATTGATTTAACGTGTTAAATCTTACATCCACAACCACCTCTTCATCAAAATACATAAAGCAATCGTATATTTTCATAATTTTTATTTCTTTTTTATTATTATTTATATGATAAAAAATTTTATGGCAGACAAATTAATTATCACATTTGATGAGTATACAAAAATTGTTGAAAAATTAGCAATAGAAATTCACAATAATTATCAACCAACAGTATTAGTTGGTATTATGAGGGGTGCTGCACCAATATTAGACATTTTATCTAGAATTTTAAAACTACCAATTGCCTACATAGTCATTCAAAGTTATTCTGGAGAGAGAATGGAGGATAAACAGGGTCAACTGATGTTTGCTAGAGAAATTAGCTCTTTGGCAGAAAATAAAGATTTTGATAAAGTGCTGTTAGTAGATGATCTTTCTGATACTGGCTTGACTTTAAACAAAAGTATTGAATGGTTAAAAAAATATGAGCCTACAAAAGATTATATAAATCAAGTTAAAACAGCATGTTTATGGAAAAAAAAATCATCTACATTTGAACCAGATTTTTGTCCCGTAAAGCTAGACTCAGACCCATGGATTGTTCAGCCAACGGAACATTATGAAGAATTATCTATGGAAGAAATAATCAAGAGAAATAAATAGGGCTAGATAAATCTAGCCCTAAGAATTAATTTTTAAGCAACAGCAAAGCTTACTCCACTTAAGATAGCAATTAACCATATCGCTGGTGAGGTATCATTGAACTTGCCAGTAAATAATCTGATTAAAGCATAAGAAATAAATGCTAAAGCAATACCATTACTAATACTGTAAGTTAAAGGCATAGCAATCATTGCAAGTATTGCAGGAGCAGACTCACCAATATCATCCCACTCAATATCAACAATATTTCTTACAAATAAAACAGAAACATATAAAAGTGCAGCTCCATCTATTTCTTTTGGTAAGCTTGTTGCTAAGGGTGAAAGAAATAAACAAGCTAAAAATAAAACTCCAATAGTTAAAGAAGTCATTCCAGTCCTTCCACCAGCTTTTACGCCAGCACCAGACTCAACATAACTTGTAACAGTTGTTGTTCCCATTAATGCTCCAGCTACTGTTCCAACACTATCAGCCATCATTGCTTTTTCAATATCTTTAACTTTTCCATTCTTATCTACTTTTCCAGCAACGTTTGCTACTGATGTTAAAGTTCCTGCAGTATCAAAAAAATCAATAAATAATAATGTAAATATTATAGTAGACATCCCAGCAGTAAGCGCAGCTTTAAGGTCAAAATCAAATAAATAGGTCATTGGAGGAACACTTCCAATAACTCCATTAAATTTTGCAAGTCCTGTTGCCCAAGCGATAATGCTAAAAACAATAATTCCAATAATTATATTTCCTTTAATATTAAGTTTTTCCATAACTATCATTGAAACAAAAGCTAGACAGGCAAGTAAAATTAAAGGATCCTTCATATCACCAATAGTTACTAAAGTAACCGGGTGGTCAGCAACAACGCCCATAATTTCTAATCCAATAATTGCTAAAAACAATCCAATACCAGCACCTATTCCTAATTTTAAACTTTTTGGAATAGAGTTAATTAACCATGCTCTAATTGGTGTTAATGAAATGATTAAGAATAAAATACCAGCAACCAATACAGCACCTAGTGCAGCTTGTGGTGTATAACCCATTCCACCAACAACTCCAAATGCAACAAAAGCATTGATCCCCATACCAGGCGCCAAACCTATGGGCCATGTTTTTCCATAAAAAGCCATTATGAAACAAGCGAGTGCAGTTGCAAGGATTGTTGCTGTGAATACTGCTCCAAAATCAAAGAAACCTTTTTCTGGTCCAGCAAATTCTCCTGATAATATAAATGGATTTAAAAACATAATGTAAGCCATTGTCAAAAATGTTGTTACACCAGCTATTACTTCTGTTTTAAAATCAGTCTTATGTTTTTTATAGTTAAAATATTTTTCTAACATTGATCCTCCTAAGATTAGACTTGAGTATTATTAGATTATTGAGGCAAATACTCTTAAAAACCTAAGTTTATCAACATAATTCAACTTATAAGTTTATATTTATGTCATATTTTGAGTGTTAAGATTCATAAGTGATAAAAAAACTAAAATTTATTTTTATAAGTATATTTTTTTTAACAATTGTATCTGGTTGTCAAACAATTAAGCAAAAAACAGATGCAATTATTGAAAAAGAAAATAATAGATTAAGCCAATTCATTGGTGAAACTTCAAGTAATTTACAAATGAACTTAGGTAAACCTGATGAAGATTTTAAAAATGAAAAAGGTAACCTAGAGCTGGTTTATAATACAAAAAAATATTTGATACCTTGTGAAAGAAGATTTGAAGTAGACTCTAATTCTACTGTTATCGGCTTTGTATCAAACGGCTGTTTTTAATATTTATCAAATTTTTTCTGAAATTTTTAATGCAAACGCATAGTCTAAAGCTATCTCTTCTATAGCACCATCTCTTCCAGATTTACCACCATGACCTGCGTTCATTTCAGTTTTCAAAAGTAATAAATTATTATCAGTTTTATAATCCCTAAGCTTCGCTGTAAATTTTGCAGGCTCATCAAACAAAACTCTATTATCACTTAAACTCGTTGTTATGAGCATATGTGGATAGTCCATTTTCTTTATATTGTTATATGGAGCATAAGAATAAATGTATTCAAAATGATCTTTTTTATCTTTTGCATTACCAAATTCATCAAATTCACCTACAGTTAAAGGTAGGGAATGATCCAAATTAGTCGTTAAAGAATCAACAAATGGTACAGCCATTATTATACCTAGGAATAATTCAGGTGCTTGGTTTACAACTGCTCCCATAAGAAGACCTCCAGCAGATCCACCCATTCCTATTATTTTATTTTTTGAGGTATAATTATTTTCAATTAAATATTTTGCAGAAGCAATATAATCTTCAAAAGTATTCTTTTTATTAAGAAGTTTACCTTCTTTCCACCATTTCATTCCTCTTTCCATACCACCCCTAATGTGAGCAGTTACCCAAATAATGTCTCTGTTTATCAAGCTTAATCTAGTGGATGAAAAACCTGGATTCATTGAACTGCCGTAAGAGCCATAACCATAAAGTAATAAATTTGCTGATCCATCTATCTTAGTATTTTTATGCCTGGTAATAGTAAGAGGGACCATTCTCCCATCGTGTGATTTACAATCAACTCTTTCAACAATATAATCGTCAGAATTATGACCTGAGGGAATTTCCTGCTCTTTAACTAATTTCTTTTCTTTTGAACTTAAGTTGTAAGAGTAAACCCTTGATTGAGTTTTGGGTGAAGAATAGCTTAAATAAATTTCGTCTGTGTTTTTATCTCTTTGCATTAAAGAAGCACCTGGAACATACACAACTTCATCTGAAAAAATTAACTCCTCCTCTTTTTCTGTTGTTATATTTTTTACAAATAATTTATCTAATGCATCTGAAGTTTCTAACCTTATAATCCAGTTATTTAAAAATGTAAGTCCTCCAATTAAAACTTCATCTTTTGCTGCTATAAAAATTTTCCAGTTTGGATCCTTTAAGTTGTCAGCTATATCTATTTTAAAATCTTCTGCATTTTCATTTGTGTGATTATAAAATTTTCCATTCCATGAATTTACAGAATAAATTATTCCTCTTTTTCTTTTTTTAATTAATTTAGGTTGTGGCTCTTTTTCGTTAACATCAAAATAATATTGTTCCGAGGTATTATGGTCTGATGTTGTTATAAAAAAATATTTATCATCTGAACTTAAACCAATGCTAACAGTAAAAGCCTCACTTTTTTCTTCAAATATTAATTGATCTTCGTTTATGTTTGCTCCTAATTTATGTCTGTAAATTTTTCTAGGTCTATGGTTTTCATCTAATTTTGAATAAAATATGTATTCATCATTTAAACTAAAAGTTATGCTTCCTGAAGTTTCTTCTATTTTTTCAGTAATTAATTTCTTTGTATTAATATCTCTTATATAAATTGTGTAGTATTCTGATCCTTTAGTGTCTAAAGAGTATCCTAAATATTTATCATTAAAACTAACCTCTAAATCTCCAATACCAAAGTATTCAACATTAAGTTTTTCTTTTTCTTCGTCACCATTCCAAATTTCTTCTATATTATTACTTCCAATTCTTTTTCTTAACTTAATAGAATAATTTCCATCTGTAGTAGTTTTTGTCCAATATTCAAAATCAAAATCTTTAAAAGGTAACGACTCATCATCTAATTTAATTCTTCCTTTAATCTCGTTAAATAATTCTTTTTGAATATTCTTAGTATTTGATAGGTGAAAATCTGTATAAGAATTTTCTTCTTCCAGATATTTTCTGACTTCAGTGTTCAATTTTTTATTATCCTTTAAAACCTCTAAGATATTTTCTTGGTGTATCCAGCTATAATCATCTTCCCAAGTAAAATTATGGCATTTTTTTATTTCGGATTTTTTTTTAAGTTGTGGTATTTTCATGGGAAAAAATAAATATATGAATATAATCATTTATACACTAATTATTTTAGGAATTATTTATTTCCTATTAAAAACCGTAGTAAATACACCATCTACAAAAATATCAAAAAATTTAAGAAAATTAATTTTTTTTGGATCAATTGGTCTTGCGATTGTTCTAGCTTTAGGGGGAAAATTTTTACTAAGTTTACCGTTAACCCTATTAAGTTTAGCCATACTTAAACTAAAAGGTTTTTCCATACTTCAGTTAATTAGTTTATTTAGGCTTATTCAAACACTAAGAAAGTCTGGAAGATTTGCATTTAACCATAATCTAAAAATGAAAAATTCATCAACATTATCTTTAGAGGAAGCCTATAAAATTTTAAATCTTGATATAAATAGAAAAAACACAAAAGAGGAAGTCGGTAAAGCACATATTAATATTCAAAAAAAAATTCATCCGGATGTTTCTCCAGAAACTGCAAGGCTATCTGCTATTGTAAATGAGGCTAAGGACCTTATTTTAAAGAATATTTTTTAACTTAAAATATCATTTAATTGTTCAAAAATTTTATCTGGATTAATTCGATCTTTTCCAAGCGTATCATGTGTTACTGTATTTTCTCCATCTGGAATAATTGGATACATTCTTGAGCTATAACTTCCATATAATAATGGTGTATCTGACATTAAAACAATTGTATCAATACCCAATCCTGAAGAGAGGTGACTGAAACTAGAGTCGTTACAAATTGAAATATCACAGTTTTTTATTATAGGTAATATCTCGTTTAAATTTAAATTATCTAAGGCATAACACTTATCTTTGTGTGTGGAGCTGAGTATTTCAAATAAAATTTTTTGCTCTTCAACATTTTTTCCAGTTGCTAAAAAAAACCTGCATTTATATCTTTGAGTAGCTAACGTCATAAAGTTGGTAAAAATTTTAGAAGGAATTCTTTTTGTTGGTCCTGAACCTCCTATTCCTAATAAAATATTTATTTCTTTATTATTTATTTTATATTGTGATTTAGCATTTTTAATCAATTGATCATTTACAAAAATTTCAGGATTACTTTGAACGTCTAAGTCCAGCTCTTCTTTTATGAATTTTTTAGCAGTGTTAATTATGTGTTGGTTTTTTTTTTGAAATAAAGGATATTGATAAATATCTTCTATATTAGCCGCTCTTGCAATTAAGTTATATCTTAGAGAAGAATTAAATATAAAAATTTTATTAAAATTGAACTTTTTAAGATCTCCTATAAGATTGTATGAGCCAATAATTCCATCATGACGACCATTCTTAATTTTATTACCACGATCAAGAATGATGATTTGGTCTATAGCTGGATTATTTTGGAGAAATTGTATTGCCTTTGAGCTTTCTTTAATAAGAATACTGACAGGCACAGAAAATTTTTTTGAAATGGCCTGTATAAAAGGTAAAAAAATTACCATATCACCAATTCCCATTCTATTTTGTACAGTTAAAATTCTCATATGTTATTTAATCATCTTTACTAAATTTAAATTTTATATAAGTTTTGACCATGAGTAAAATTAAAGGCATTTATGCGGCATCAATGTCACTATTTAATAAGGACTTAAGCCTAAATATTGAAAAAACAGTTGAGCATGCAGAAAAAATAATTGATCAGGGTTGTCATGGTGTGGCAATGTTAGGAAGCACTGGACAAGCTCAATTGATCTCAGTAATTGAAAAAATTAGCTTATTAAATGAACTATCCAAAAGTCGTTATAAGGATAAATATTTAATTGGCACTGGACTTAATTCATTGAGTGAAACTATCAATTTAATGAAAGTAGCAACAACTTTAAATTTTAATGATTTTTTAATAATGCCACCAGCATACTATAGGTATGGAGATAAAGAGGTAATCGAATTTTATTCAAGAGTAATAGATGCTGTGCCGAGTAGTAAAATTGTTTTATATAATTTTGAAAAGTTATGTGGCTATAAGTTTAGTATTAACTGTATTGAAGAACTTGTAAAAAAATACCCCAAACAAATTGTGGGAGTCAAAGATAGCTCATACAACCTTTATGAGCATTTAAAAATAGATAATTTTTCTGTATTACCAGGATCAGAGTCCAAACTTTTAAAGGGTTTAGAAGTGGGCTGTGCAGGCATCATAACTGCGACATGTAACGTAACAGGAGGCCTATCAAGAAAAGTTTATAATGATTTTATAGAAAAAAAACAACAAACTGCAAATGAGAAGCTATGCAATGTTCGAAATACTTTTGAAAAATTTAATTTAATATCAGGGTTACATTCTTTTATGTCTATAGAAAATGAAATATATAATAATGTTTTACCTCCAGTTAGTCTTTTAAGTGAAGAAAATAAAAAAGAATTAATAGAAGATCTTAATAAGCTTAATTTTAAGTTAGGATCCTTTTAG
>CAJQSZ010000026.1 GCA_905618805.1 uncultured Candidatus Pelagibacter sp. | reverse complement strand
ATTAGAACTGTTAAATAGTAAAATTAAGACTGTTAAATTAAATTGATGTCAGAAATTTTTTTAAGTAAACAACAGATAATTGATCTTTTACCACACAGAGAACCCATGCTTTTAATTGATGAATTGAGAAACATTAAAAAACTTTATTCAGCAACAGCGATAGTGAATGTTAGAAAGGACAGTTTCTACGTTCAAGGTCACTTTCCAGGAAATCCTGTTATGCCAGGTGTTTTAATAGTTGAAGCTTTTGGACAAGCGGCTGCTGCTTTAACAGCACAAGGTATAAATAAAGAAGAATATGAAAATAAATTAGTTTTTCTAATGGGTATAGACAAAGCTAGATTTAGAAATCCAGTAATACCAGACTGTAGGCTTGAACTCAATATTGAAGCTACAAGATCACATGGTAGGGTTTGGAAGTATAAGGGTGAAGCTTTTGTTGAGGGTAAAAAAATGGCTGATGCTCAATGGTCAGCAACTGTTGTTGATAGAAAATAATTAGTAATAATTCTTGATAAGTAATTAATTATATTTCAACTAAATATAATCTTTAATGACTAACCCTTTTTTTAAAAATTTCGGTCCTTTCACAATTGAACAGCTATTATTATTAAGTGAAATTGATAATTTAAATAATTATTCTAAAATAAAAATTATTGATATAAAAGATCTTGATACAGCAGAAGTCAATACTATTACTTTTTTTCACTCAAAAAAATATGCTACGTATGCATCTAATACTAAAGCTTCATTTTGTGTCACCAATAAAAATTTAGCGTCTATTCTACCAAACACATGTTCAGCTATAATTGTTGAAAATGTATTGAAAGCAACTGCAAAAATTACCAAAATATTTTATCCTGACGCCATTACTGATAATTTTGAAAAAAATATTTATGAGATTAAAGAAACATCTTTGAGTAAAATAGTTGATCATGGTAAAAATGTTTTAATTGGTGAAAATGTTCAGGTAGGTAAAAATTGTCTTATTGGCCATAATACAATAATTGAAAGCAATGTAATTATTGGTGATAACTGCTCTATAGGCTCAAATGTTATTATAAGAAATACAATAATAAAAAATAATGTAAGCATTTTAGATGGTTGTGTAATTGGAAAAAAAGGATTTGGTTTTTTTCCTGATTCAAAAAAAAATATTAGGTACCCACATATTGGAATTGTTATAATTGAAGATAATTGTGAAATTGGATGTGGATCTACTATTGATAGAGGATCACTATCAAATACAATAATCGGAAAAAATACATATTTGGATAACCAAGTTCATATAGCTCATAATAATAAAATTGGTAGTAACTGCATTATTGCTGGACAAGTTGGTTTTGCAGGAAGTTCTACGTTAGGCAATAACGTTATGATTGGCGGACAAGCTGGTATTTCTGGTCACTTAAAAATTGGTAATAATATTCAAATTGGTGGTGGGAGTGGTGTAATTAAAGATATTCCAGATAACTCTAAAGTTATGGGATATCCTGCAAAGAATTTAAAAAATTTTATAAAGGACAGTAAGTGATACATAAAACTGCAATTATTCACCCTGATGCAAAAATTTCCCAATCAGTAGAAATTGGACCTTATACTGTCATTGGGCCTAATGTTGAAATAGGTGATAATGTTGTAATTCAATCACATGTAAATGTTACAGGTTGCACTCAAATTGGTAAAAATAACAATATATATCCATTTGCATCTATTGGTAGTGATCCACAAGACATGAAATATAAGGGTGAAAAGACAAAACTTAAAATTGGAGATGGTAATACAATTAGAGAGTATTCGACAATTAATACGGGAACTTCACAAGGTGGGGGAATAACAAAAGTTGGAAATAATAATTTAATAATGATTAGTTCACACATTGCTCATGACTGTATTATAGGAAATAATATTGTTATTGCAAACAGTGCTGCTATAGCAGGTCATGCACAAATAGATGATCATGTTATAATAGGTGGTAAATGTGGCATCCAGCAGTTTACAAGAATAGGGAAAATGGCAATGATCGGTGGAATGACTGGTGTTTCAAGGGATGTCATACCCTATGGTTTATCGACAGGTAATCGTAATTATTTAAATGGTATCAATATAGTTGGATTGAGAAGAAGAAATGTTCCGAATAAGGATATTATAGGTCTTACAGAAGCTTACAAAGATATTTTTAAAACAGAAAATTTAAATGAAAATTTAAACAGATTAAATGGCCAGTTTAAAGAAAACTTACTTGTAAATGAAGTACTGGAATTTATTAATAAAGGTAAAAAAAGACCTATTTGTACACCTTACCTAAAATAAAATGATTGGATTATTCCTTGGTAGTAC
>CAJQSZ010000025.1 GCA_905618805.1 uncultured Candidatus Pelagibacter sp. | reverse complement strand
TATTAATAAATCTTTTAGAAGGATCGTCTTTACCCAAACTCCAATAAGAGTGAAACTCTGATGCTAGTTCATATAAATAAACAGGTATTCGATGTGGCTCTAACCTTAAACTTGCAGCTTCTATACATTTTGGCCATTCTGCAATTTTTTTAAGAATTTTAATTTCATTTTTTGTATAATTAAAATTAAAATCATCAAATATTAAATCTTTATTAATATCTAAATCGACATGACGAAATACTGAGGATATTCTTGCATATGAATATTGTACATAATAAAGGGGATTATCTTTTGATTTTTCTTTTACTTTTGTAAAATCAAAATCTAGCTCAACATCACTACTTCTATTTAACATAATGAAACGTGAAGCATCCTTACCAACTTCACTAATTAGATCTTCAACAGTAATGTAGTCACCTTTTCTTTTCGACATTTTAAAAGGTTGTCCATTTTTTATTAATTTAACTAACTGACTAACTTTGCAAATTAATTTGTTTTTAGATCCGGATAATGCCTCCACAACAGATGTTATTCTTTTTATATATCCAGCATGATCAGCACCAAGAATATTAATTAAAGTATCAAAATTTCTATTCAATTTATTATTGTGATAAGCAACATCACTAGCAAAGTAGGTCCAGGACTTATCAGTTTTTTGTAAAGCTCTATCTTTGTCATCTCCAAATTCAGTTGATTTAAATAATAGTTGTTCTCTCTCAACCCACTTATCATCATTTTCACCTGCAGGAGCCTTAATTTTACCCTCATAAATTAAGTTCTTATCTTTTAATTTGATAATCACTTTCTCTACTTCTTTTTCATGAACAATACTTGTTTCACTCACGAATTTGTCATGAACAATTCCTAAGTTTTCAAGATTAGACTTTATTATTTTCAAAGATTCCGAAACAGATAATAACGTTAATTCATTTGAAATATTCTCAAATGAATCAAAATTCAAATTTTTATTTTTTTTAGTAATATTTTTAGCAATATCAATTAAGTAATCTCCAGGATACAAGGCTGTATTTTCTAATGGGAATTGTTCCTTATATAGAATTTCTCTTATTCTAAAATAAACTGATTTAGTGAAGCTAATTATTTGATTACCATAATCATTAACATAATATTCTTTTGACACCTTATGTTTATTAAAAATTAAAATATTAGATATAACATCACCTAATATCGCACCTCTACAATGACCAACGTGCAATGGACCTGTTGGATTCGCAGATACGAATTCTATAAGATACTTTTGTTTTTTTTCTTTGATGTTAACACCATAATCTTTGTAATTATTGTGAACTTCTTTAATAAAGTTATTCCAATAAATGTCTTTAAATTTAATATTAATAAACCCAGGTTTAGCAACAGAAATTGATTCAATATTAAGATCCTTTTTTTTTATTAAACCAATTAATTGATTTCCAATATCCATTGGTGACTTCTTGTTAATTTTTGAAAGAACCATAGAAACATTTGTTGATATATCGCAATCAAAATCACCAGGAGGTATATTTACATTAATACCATTTATAGATTCTGGTAGTTCAAGAACTCCATCTTTATTTAATTTTTTAATTAAGATTATTATTTTATCTAAATAAAGGTCAAAAATATTCATTTAATGGCTTTGTGTAAATTTATTGCATATCTATCTGTCATACCTGAAATGAAATCTGCAATGGCTCTATTTTCATCTAATTTTAGCTGTTCGTTTGTTATAAATCTTTTTGGTGTATTTTTTATTGTAGAAAAAAGTTTATTAACAATTTTTTTGCCCTGGTTATTCTTTAATAATACTTTTTTGTTATTATACATTTTGGTTCTTAAAAAAAATTTAACCTCTTTTTCTATTTTTAAAAATTTAGTAGAAAAACTAACTATAGGTCTTTTTAATAGATAGACGTTATTTAGAGATTTTATCTTATTAACTTTCAAATTATTTTTAGTATTTTTAATTAAATCTCTAACCATTAAATCAATTGAATCTCTTATTATTTGGTATATCAAAATATCTTTATTATTATCTTTTATGTTTTTTTTATGTGATTTATAAATATCTTTAAAAAAATTAATTTCAATCAAGTCGTTCAAATTAAACATTTCTGCTTTAATACCATCTTGTATATCGTGGTTATTATAAGCAATATCATCAGAGATTGCAGATATTTGGGCTTCCAAGGATGCTGAGTTATCAAAATTTATTTTATCTTTAAAATTTTTTAATCCAATAAGTCTTTTAACTGAAGAAAGGTCTTTAATTGGGCCATTATGTTTTAATAAACCATCCAAAGTTTCTAATGTTAAATTGAGACCTTTAAATTTAAGATATTTGTGTTCAAGAAACATTATAATTCTTAAAGTCTGAAGGTTGTGATCAAAACCACCAAAGTTGGACATACACACATTCAAGGCATCCTCTCCTGCATGACCAAATGGTGTATGACCTAAGTCGTGAGCTAAACTTAAAGTCTCAGCAAGGTCGTCGTTCAAGCCCAAATGTTTAGCTATAGATCTTGCAATTTGAGCCACCTCAATTGAGTGAGTAATTCTAGTTCTGTAATGATCTCCTTCGGTATTAACAAAAACTTGAGTTTTATGCTTAAGTCTTCTGAATGAAGCACTATGGATTATTCTATCTCTATCTCTTTGAAATGGTGTTCTATAAAGTGAATTAGCTTCCTTAAATATACGCCCTTTACTTATAGATAGTGCAAGATTTGTGTAATTTTTCATACTTTAAAATCAATAAATTGATATTATATTACTAATATCAGTCTTCTTATATGATTAAAGAAATTAAATTTACAGATAAAGCCATTAAACAAATTAATAGTTTGTTGTCTCAAAAGGATCATGGATTTTTTTTTAGAATCGCTATTAAAGGTGGTGGTTGTTCTGGATTTCAGTATGAATTTACTTTTGACAAAGAGTTAACTTCTGATGACTTAAAACAAGAAAATATACTTATTGATAAAACTTCAGCTGATTTGTTAAAGGGTTCTGAGGTTGACTTTGTTTCTGAACTAATTGGTGATCAATTCAAAATCTCAAATCCACAAAGTAAATCTTCTTGTGGTTGTGGTGTTTCATTCTCAATATAATGATTATTACATCCTGGAATGTTAATTCTGTTAGAGCAAGAATAGAAAATATCAAAGAATATTTACAAAAATTTTCTCCTGACATCGTTATGATGCAGGAAATTAAAACTCAGGATGAGACCTTTCCTTATGATGATTTTTCAGCACTAGATTATGAAAGCCATGTTTTTGGTCAAAAAAGTTATAACGGTGTAGCAATAATCTCTAAACTTAAATTAGAAAATATTAGATTAGATTTAATTAAAGATAAATTAAAACAATCTAGAATTATATCAGCTGAAGTAAAACATAAAAAAAAAAATATTCAAATAATTAATATTTATACACCTAACGGAAATCCAGTTGATACTGAAAAATATACTTATAAAAAAGAATGGCTTGATAGTTTAATTAAGCAAATAAAAGTTCTTTCAAAGAAAAATGAAAATATTATTTTGGCTGGTGATTTTAATATTCTGCCTTCAGCAGAAGACGCTTATAACATAAAAGCGTTTGAAGATGATGCTTTATACAGACTTGAAATTAGAAAGAAGTTAAGAGAAATGATTAATCTAGGCTTTCATGACGCTTACCGACACATTCATGGTGATAAAGAAGGTTACACTTATTGGGATTACATGAGAGGAGCATGGCAAAAAAATAATGGTTTAAGAATTGATCACTTTTTAGTCTCTGACTCTCTTTTAAATATTATTAAAGATGTTAATATTAACAAAGACCCTAGAGGAAAAGAAAAACCTTCAGATCACACACCTATTGAAATTGAATTAGCATAAAGATTTAATTTTATTTACTAATTCTTCGTTGATATTTCTTGGACCTTTGTCCAATCTATTTTTATGTCTTCTTTCTCCAGGAAGTCGAACACCATCCATTGAGGACATTTTATCAAAAAATTTATTAGCATGTTTGTCCCAACCTTTGCCAGTAATTTTTTCTGGAGAGATTGCTATAATAAATTCACCGCCACTTGGAGGGCCACCATCGTTATTGTCTATAGCAGCTGTTTCAAAGCTAAAATTCTCACCGATTAATGCACCAGCTAATAATTCAACCATCATAGCTATGCTTGACCCTTTGTACCCACCAAATGGAAGTATAACTCCACCATCAGCAATTTTGCCCGGATCGGTAGTTTCTTTTCCTTCTTTAGTTAAGCCAGTTCCAAAGGGAACTTTGTGTCCTTCTCTTTTTGCAATTTGAACCTCGCCCATAGCCATTGAGGCTGTTGCCATATCATAAACAACTGGAGTTTTACCTGGTCTTGGCCAAGCAAAAGAAATTGGATTTGTTCCATATAAGGGTTTTGTAGCACCTGCTGGAGCAACAGCTGGCTTATAAGACGTGCAAGCTATTCCAACTAATCCTGCCTCAGCTATAGCCTCGGTTTCTGGCCAAAGAGCAGCCATATGATGAGAGTTTTTTATAGCAAGGACTGCTACACCATTTTTTTTTGCTAAATCAATAACTGCTGGTAGCCCTAAACTTAAAACCATTGGAGCAACGGCATTATTACCTAATACTTTAATAATACTTGGAGCAACATTTTGTAATTCTGGTCTTGCTTTACCATTAATTTTTTGACTTTTTAAACCCAAAACATAAGCTGGAAGCCTAAATAAACCATGTGAGACAGAACCATCTCTTTCAGCTCTCATAATTGTGTCTGCTAAAATACTAGCATTTTCTTCATCACAACCATTGGCTAATAAAGTCTTTTTAGCTAAATCAAAAATTTGATCTAACAATAAAGGCACTGTATTCATATTATTTTTTCTAAAGTATTTTTATAAGATAGTATCATATTAATTAATACGTCCATAAATATCCTCATATCGAACAATATCTGTTTCTTTTAAAATTGATCCGACTTGGGCTTCAATAATTTTAACAGGTTTACTATTTGGGTTTTCAATTCTATGAACCGCACCTAAAGGAATGAAAATAGAGTCGTTAGGTTTTTTTGAAAACTTTTTTTTATTGAGAGTTATTTTTGGTATTCCGTGTGTAACCAACCAATGTTCAGCTCTATGGTGATGTTTTTGTAAACTTAATATTCCTTTGGGTTTAACATATAATTCCTTGATCAGAAAACCCTTGCCTTCAAACAAATTAACGTAACTACCCCATGGTCTATAATAAACATTTTTTTTCTTATAGTACTTGTATTTATTTTTATCATACATTTTACAAATCTCTTTCCAACTGCCTAGATCTGACCAAGGTATATCCAGTTTAATTGCATTAATTTTTTTGCTCTTTTCTAAAATTGCATAATCAAAAGACTTAGCCGTTGCTTTCTCAAAAAAAGCTTTATTTAAATAATAAGTGTTATTTTTAAGCACTGATTTAGAAACTGCTTTAACACAATTTTTATAAATAGTTGGTTGGTATTTCTTAAAGTTATTAATTATTGAATCTTTTCTCAAAAAAAACATTCCTGAGTTCCAATAACCATTTTGTTTTATAATTCTTTTAGCTTTTGCTTCTTTAGGTTTTTCTATAAATTTTGTTACTTTATTCATATCTACTTTAATTTTTTTTGTTAAAAAATAACCAAACTCACTAGAGGGTGATGTGGGTTTGATGCCAAAAATGAATATATTCTGATCAGTTAAATTGACTTTATTTTTAATTATAGCTTTATTAAAAATACTTGCTTTTTCTATTAGGTGATCAGCAGCAAAAAACATTAAAGGTTGTTCGTGTGGGATATCCTTAATAAGTGCTGATGCTAAAATTGCTGGTGCAGTATTTCTTTTAGATGGCTCTAATACTATTTTGTAGTTTTTAACTTTTAACTTTTTTAGATAACTTTTTACTAACTTTAAATATTTAATGTTTGTACTGATAATTGGGTAATCAAAAGTTGGACCTTTAACACGTTCTAAGGTTTTTTCTAATAAACTCCATCCACCAAAATCAATAAACTGTTTGGCTAAATTATTTTTAGATTGTGACCAAAGTCTTGTACCAGCTCCACCACACAAAATAATGGGTCTAATTTTCATTAAATATCTGCATAAACTTTTACTTCTTTTCTTTTACCGGGATGTGTTGGTGCACCTAAATAAGCAGGTCCTACTGTTTGAGCATATTTCCAAATAGTTCCTGATCCAAAGCTTGATTTTTTTGGTTTCCATTTTTTACGTCTCGCTGCTAGTTGGAATCGAGTCAATCTAACGTCTATAGTACCTTTTTTAGCATCTATATCAATTACATCTCCATTGCGTAATAAAGCTAAAGGACCTCCCAAAGCCGCTTCTGGTCCAACATGACCAACACAAAAACCACGAGTAGCGCCAGAGAATCTTCCATCAGTAATTAGAGCAACCTTCTCACCCATACCTTGTCCATAAATAGCACCTGTTGTTGAAAGCATCTCTCTCATACCAGGACCACCTACAGGCCCTTCATAACGAATAATAATTATATCACCTTCTTTATATTTTTTATTTTGTACCGCAGCCATAGCTGCCTCTTCATTATCAAAGCATCTTGCTTTACCAGTAAATTGAAGCTTTTTTAATCCAGCAATTTTTACAATACATCCGTCTGGTGCTAAGTTACCTTTAAGACCAACAACTCCACCGTCTGGCGAAAGGGGATTGTCATAGGCTCTTAAAACTTTTTGTTTAGGATTAAATTTAATATTTTTTAAATTTTGTTTCATGGTTTTACCTGTAACAGTCATGCAGTCACCATGAATAAATCCACCATCATAAAGTGTTTTTAAAAGCATGGGAACACCACCAGCTATCCACATGTCTTTTGCAACATATTTACCACCTGGTTTTAAATCAGCAAGGTAAGGAGTTTTTTTAAATATTTTAGCAACATCCATTAAATCAAATTTAATTCCAATTTCATTGGCAAGTGCTGGCAAGTGTAGAGCAGCATTAGTAGACCCACCCGTAGCAGCAACAATTGTTGCAGCATTTTCTAAAGATTTTTTTGTAACAATATCTCTCGGTCTAATATTTTTTTGTAATAAGTTCATTACAGTTTTTCCACTTAATAATGCGTACTTATCTCTCTCTTCATACGGAGCAGGTGTTCCTGCTGAATAAGGTAATGCTAAGCCAATAGCTTCAGAGACACAGGCCATAGTATTAGCGGTAAATTGACCACCACAAGCACCAGCACTTGGACAAGCAACAAGTTCAAGTTTTTTTAATTCTTTTGATGACATTTTACCAGCTGAGTGTTTCCCAACTGCTTCAAAAACATCAACAACAGTTACATCTTTGCCTTTGTATTGACCTGGTAAAATTGAACCACCATAAATAAATACACTTGGAACATTTAATCGAACCATTGCCATCATCAAAGCAGGTAAAGATTTATCACAACCGGCAATACCCACTAAAGCATCATAACAATGACCACGAACAGTAAGTTCAGTCGAGTCAGCAATAATTTCACGAGATACTAAAGAAGATTTCATTCCTTCATGACCCATCGCAATACCGTCTGTAACAGTTATTGTACAAAATTCTCTTGGTGTTCCTCCAGAAGCTCTGACACCTTTTTTAACAGACTGAGCCTGCCTCATTAAAGCAATATTGCAAGGTGCAGCTTCATTCCAAGTTGAAACCACTCCAACAAAAGGTTTGGCTACATCTTTCTCTGTTTCGCCCATAGCATAATAAAAAGATCTGTGAGGAGCTCTATCCGCTCCTAATGAAGTATGTCTGCTTGGTAATTTTTTTTTATTAAATTTTGCCATTATAAACTTTCAATTGTTACTGATATTCTTTTAATATCATTTTTTAAATTATTATAATTAGTTTTCTCTTGATCAACAATATCTTTTGGTGCTCTATCAACAAAGCCTTTATTAGTTAATCTTTTTGAGATTTTATCCATTTCTTGTTTGTATTTATTTTGTCTATTTATCAAATTTTCTTTAATTAACTTTAAATCAACATCTTCAGCAAAATAAACTTTAAATAGTTCGCCTGAAGCCACCAAAGTAGCAGCGGGTTTGTCTAAATCTTTCTCAAATAAGTTATTAATACGGCCCAATCTTTTGAAAATAATTTCATTTTCAAGAAAGAATGATTGTTCATTTTTATTAATTCCTTCAAGTGAAATATCAATAAAAGAGCCTGGACTTACACTTAATTCATTTTTAAACGATCTTAATTCAGAAATAATGCTAATAATTTTTTCAACTTGGTCTGTGCTTGAATCTTTCTCAAAGTCTTCCGATGGCCAATTTGCTAACATTAAATAATTTTTGCCAGAATTATCAAATTTATTTTTAAGCCAAATTTCTTCAGTAATAAATGGTATAAATGGATGTAATATTATAAGTATTTGTTTAAATATATAAGCAGACACTTTTCTTACTTCATCTTTAGCTTTTTCATCTTCTGAAAATAGTATTGTTTTTGATAATTCTATGTACAAGTCACAATATAAATGCCAAGCAAATTGATAAGCATTTTTAGCAGCTTCATCAAACCTGTATTCTTTCAAATTTTTTTCAATATTATCTTTTGCTAAAATTAACTCTGAATAAATCCATTTATTAATATTAATTGTTAATTTTGGATTTTTACCAATTTTACTAAAATCACAATTATTGGTTATTAAGAAATTGTTAGCATTCCATAATTTATTTAAAAAATTTCTATAACCCTTAACTCTATCCTCTGAAAGTTTTACATCAGTTCCTGGAGAAGCCATTGAAAGTAGGGTAAACCTCAGAGCATCAGCACTATATTTCTCAATTAAATCTAAAGGATCTACTACATTTCCTTTTGACTTTGACATTTTCTGACCCTTCTCATCTTTAACAAGAGCGTGAACATAAATATTTTTAAAAGGTTCTTTGTCTAAGAATTCCATTCCAAACATAATCATTCTAGCAACCCAGAAAAATATAATGTCAAAACCAGTAACTAGGACGGATGTTGGATAAAATTTTTCAACATATTCTTTGTTGTCTGGCCAACCTAATGTTGCAAAAGGCCATAGGCCAGAAGAAAACCATGTGTCTAGAACGTCTGGATCACGTAATAATTCTACATCTTTATTATAATGTTTGTTAGCAGCTGTTTTGGCTTCATCTTTATTTATTGCTACAAATATTTTTTTATCTGGCCCATACCAAGCTGGTATTTGGTGGCCCCACCACAACTGCCTTGAAATACACCATGGCTCTATATTGTTCATCCATTGGAAATAAGTTTTTGACCAATTATCAGGAAAAAAATTAGTTTTTTTTGCATTAACAACTTCTTTTGCTTTAATAGATAGTTTTTTTGCATCAACAAACCACTGCTCAGTTAAAAAGGGTTCTATTACAGAATTTGATCTATCTCCATATGGAACTTTATTTTTAATATTCTCTTCTTTTATAAAAAAATCATTTGCTTTAAGTTCTTTTAATATTTTCTTTCTAGCCTCAAAACGGTCGAGGCCAATATAATTTTTTGATGCATTTTGACTTATCTTACCATCTTCTGTAAAAATATTTATTATTTCAAGATTGTTTCTTTGACCAACATCATAATCGTTAAAGTCATGAGCCGGTGTTATCTTTAGGGCCCCTGTACCTTGTTCTGGGTCAGCATAATCATCCTCTATAATATTAATTTTTCTTCCAACGATTGGAATAGTAACTTTTTTACCCACAAAATTTTTAAAGCGTTTGTCATTGGGGTTTACAGCTATGGCTGTATCCCCAAACATTGTTTCAGGTCTTGTAGTTGCAATTGTTATAAATTCATCAGAGTCATCGATGGGGTATTTTATATAATACATTAGAGAATTAACTTCTCTTTGGTCTACTTCAAGGTCAGAAATTGCTGTTTTTAAAACCGTATCCCAATTAACTAGTTTCTTGTCTTTATAAATTAATTTTTTTTTGTGAAGTTCAACAAAAACTTTTATTACAGATTTAGAAAGATTTTCATCCATCGTAAAGGCATTTCTGGACCAATCACACGAGCAACCCAATTTTTTAAGTTGATTGATTATAATATCACC
>CAJQSZ010000024.1 GCA_905618805.1 uncultured Candidatus Pelagibacter sp. | reverse complement strand
TTAAAATTAATTTGTCTTAAATTTTCTGAGAGGATTATAGCAACTGAAGACGCTATATTTAAAGACCTTTTATTACTCATCATAGGTATTTTTAACCTATGTTTAATTAAATTGTGGATATTATCTGGTACCCCAGCACTCTCCCTGCCAAACAGCAATGTATCACTACCCTCGAATTTAAATTCGGCATAAGACGAGGCCGATTTTGTTGTTAGTAATATTACTCTTTGATCCTTTTTTGATTTGAAAAACTCCTCTGAACTTTGGTAAAATTTTATTATTTTTTCGTCCATATAATCCATAACCACTCTTTTAAACCTCTTGTCACTAAATAAGAAACCACATGGCTCAATAATTTCTAAATCAGCTCCAAGACATGCACACGTTCTAATGATAGCAGCTGTATTTTGTGGAATATCTGGTTCATACAGGGCTATTTTAGGTCTTAAATTCATGCTTTATGTGTCATTGTTTCAGTAGAAAAATGTTTTTTTTCTTATATGAAATCATATATTAGATAATAATAAACTAAAATATAAGATGTCTGAAAAAAAACCTGAAAGAAGAGAATTTTTATTTACAGCCTCATATGCGGTAGGTGCTGTTGGAGTTGGAGCTGTTGTTTGGCCCCTAGTTGACCAAATGAACCCAGATGCCTCAGTTAAAGCATTGGCCAGTACAGAGGTTGATATTAGTTCAGTACAATCTGGAAAAACAATCACTGTTCTTTGGAGAGGGAAACCAGTTTTCATCAAAAGAAGAACACCTGAAGAAATTGCAGAAGCTAGAGCCGTTAAGATGAAAGATTTAAAAGATCCTCAAAAAGATGAGGATAGAGCAAAAGACCCTGAGTGGTTAGTGATGGTGGGTGTTTGTACACATTTGGGATGTGTACCATTGAATGATAAAGGAGATTATAATGGATGGTTTTGTCCATGCCATGGTTCACACTACGATACATCAGGAAGAATAAGAAAAGGTCCAGCACCATCGAATATGCAAGTTCCAAAATATGAATTTGTTAACAGTAATACAATTAAAATCGGATAATAAATAATTATGAGTGATCACGAGTATGTTCCTAAATCAAAATTTGGAAAATGGTTTAATGATAGACTCCCTCTCTTAACACTTGCTAGCCATTTAACTGATTACCCAACCCCCAAAAACCTAAATTATTGGTGGACATTTGGTGGAATACTATCATTTTGTTTAATTATACAAATTGTTACCGGCTTAACACTGGCAATGCACTATATTGCTCATGCTGATTTGGCCTTTGAAAGCGTAGAACACATCATGAGAGATGTAAATTATGGATGGCTTATAAGGTATGTTCATGCAAACGGTGCATCAATGTTTTTTCTAGCAGTATATATTCATATATTTAGATCTTTGTTTTATGGGTCTTATAAATCTCCAAGAGAAATAATTTGGATTATTGGAATAATTATTTACCTTTTAATGATGGCGGCTGCATTTATGGGTTACGTTCTTCCATGGGGTCAGATGAGTTTTTGGGGAGCAACAGTTATTACAAATCTTTTTAGCGCCATACCTTTAGTGGGTGAGGGAATAGTAAATTGGTTGTGGGGAGGTTATTCAGTAGATAATCCAACTTTGACTAGGTTTTTTACACTTCACTATTTAATTCCATTCTTGATTTTAGGGTTGGTAGTTCTTCATATTTGGGCTTTACATATACCTGGAAATAATAATCCAGTAGGAATTGATGTAAAAAAACCTTCAAAGGACACAGTACCATTCCATCCTTATATCGTCATTAAAGATGCTTTTGCTTTGTTAATGTTTATGATTGTATTTGCTTTTTTTGTATTTTATTCACCAAATATTTTAGGACATGCTGATAATTATATAGAAGCAAATCCAATGGTAACACCAGCCCACATAGTGCCTGAATGGTACCTGTTACCTTTTTATGCAATCTTAAGATCGGTTCCTGATAAATTAATGGGTGTAGTTGCAATGCTATCTGCAATCTTAATTTTAGCAGCGCTGCCATGGCTAGACACCTCAAAAATTAGATCAGCAGTATTTAGACCACTTTACAAACAGTTTTATTGGATATTGCTAGCTGACGTATTAATACTTGGTTATGTTGGGGCAATGCCAGCAGAAGGCCTTTACTTGCTGATAGCAAGGGTTGCGACAGCTTATTATTTTATACACTTTTTAATGATTCTTCCAATTCTTGGGTTTAAAGAAAAAACTATCCCCTTACCTTTGAGCATCACAGAACCTGTACTTGGTGGTTTTCCAAATGCTGCAATTGTTAAAAGAAAAGAAAGCTTAGATTAATCTAGTGAAAAATATTTTTAAAACATCATATTTAATAATTCTATTATTAGTTGGAACCAATCAAGTTATTGCTGCAGAAAAAGTAGAGCTTTTAAAAACAGACTGGAGTTTCAAAGGCTTATTTGGAAAATTTGATAGAGGGTCGTTGCAAAGAGGCTATCAGGTTTACACTGAAGTTTGTGCATCATGTCATTCAATGAAATATGTTAGTTATAGAAACTTATTTGAGCCAGGAGGGCCAGAATTTTCAGAAGACCAAGCAAAAGCTATAGCAGCAAATTTTGAAGTTACTGATGGACCCAATAGTGATGGAGAAATGTTCACAAGATCTGCAAAGCTATCGGATAAATTTGTTATGCCTTTTGCAAACGTAAAGGCTGCACAAGCAGCAAATGGTGGTGCTTATCCACCCGATATGTCAGTACTAGCAAAAGCTAGAAGTGGTGGAGTAGACTATATTTATTCAGTACTCTTAGGTTATGAAAATCCACCTAGTGGAGTAATTCTTGATGATGGTGTTTATTATAATAAATATATGTATGGAAATAATATTAAAATGTCAGAACCACTATCAGAGGGTTTGGTCGAGTACAGTGATGGAACGATTGCATCAAAAGAACAGATGGCCAAAGACGTAACAACATTTTTAATGTGGACTGCAGAACCGCATTTAGAAGCTAGACACAAAATGGGCTTTAAAGCGATTTTGTATTTGATAATTTTAACTATATTAGTTTATTTTAGTATGAAGAAAATTTGGTCACGTATTGAATCTGAAGTTTAAAACATCACCATCTTTAACAATATAATCTTTTCCTTCAAGTCTCATTTTCCCATTCGTTTTTGAATTAGTCCAACCATCATTAGTTATAAAGTCTTCATAGGCTATTGTTTCTGCCCTTATAAAACCTTTTTCAAAATCAGTATGTATTTCACCTGCAGCCTTTGGAGCTGTGCAATTTTTTGGAATAGTCCATGCTCTAGTTTCTTCAACACCAGATGTAAAATAAGTATCTAATTCTAAAACATTATAGCCATTTTGAATTAGCATGTTTAAACCAGTTCTTTTTAATCCAATCATTTCCATATAATTTTTTTTTTCTTCATTTTCCAATTGGTTTATTTGGTTTTCAATATCTGCTGAAACGATTAGAGTATTTTCTTCACCAAATTTTGTAATAAAAGCCTCCGTGTATTGATTGCCACTTTGGATGCTCGCTTCATCAACATTGCATACAAAAATTTTTGGCTTTAGAGAGAGCAAGCTGCTTTGATTTATTAGTTTTTTTTCAAATTTATCGTGAATAGCCTTGATATCTTTAGAGTTGTTAATACAATCTAATGCTATTTCTAATATCTTTAGCTGCTCCTCATCAATATTTTTTTTATTATTTTTTTCTAATCTCTTTTGAATAGATTCTAAGTCTGCAAGCATCATTTCTGTTTCAATAATCTCTAAATCTCTTACTGGATCTACAGTAGGATTAACATTTTGAATATCATCAGAGTCAAAGCATCTAATCATATGAACTATCGCATCTACCTCTCTTATATGAGATAAAAATTTATTTCCTAAGCCCTCACCTTTCGAAGCACCTTTTACCAATCCAGCTATGTCAACAAACTCTATTGTTGTATTTATTTTTTTTTTTGATTTTGAAACAGATACTAACTTGTCCAACCTTTCATCTGGAACAGGAACTACTCCAACATTAGGCTCTATTGTACAAAAAGGGAAGTTTGCTGCCTGGGCTTTACTAGAATTTGTAAGTGCATTAAATAGTGTTGATTTTCCAACATTAGGTAAACCAACTATTCCACACTTAAAACTCATTTATTTATTATTTACTGTACTTGAAAATAGATCTAATTTTTTATCAACCAGTATAGATATTGATTTAATAATATTATTTGTAATTTTTTCTAATTGTATCATTTCATCTTCATCAAAGTCTTTAAGAACATGATCTGAAACATCTGTTTTAATTTTGGGTCTGCCAATACCTATTCTCACTCTAGAGTAGTCTTTTCCAATAAATTTATCAATTGACTCAATTCCATTGTGACCTGCACTAGAGCCTGCGAATTTTGCTTTTATTTTTCCAAATTCAATATCTAGATCATCATGGAATACGAATACATCTTCTGCATCTATCTTGAAATACTCAATTATTTCTCTTATACAAATCCCAGAGTTATTCATAAAAGTTAGAGGTTTTATTGCATAAACTTTTTTATCTTCAATATTTCCAGTTGTTAACAGTCCTTTAAACTTGGGTTTTTGCTTTGATAGTCCAAATTTTTGATTAAGTGCATCAATCAGTTTAAAGCCAATATTGTGCCTATTATTTTCACTATCAGGAGTTGGATTTCCTAAACCTACAAATAGAAGCATAATTTTTTTAAACTATATTGAGGAATATTCACTACAATAAATTAATTATTTTTTTTCTTCAGGAGACTTTTTTTCTTCACCTTCTTTTTTATCTCCATCAGCTGCTAGAGTTGCATCTTTAGCTTCTGTTGCAGCATCTTCACCCTCAGCCGTTTCTGCTGGTTTTTCTGGCTCCTTCATAACCGTAGGAGCTGCTAACGTTGCGATAACAAAATCTCTACCCATAATTGTAGGCAGAACACCTTCTTCCAATTTAATTGAAGATATTTTAAAACTTTCACCAATTTCTATACCATCAAGATCTATAGTAATTGACTCTGGAATTTTTTCACTAGGACACCTTAGTTCAATTTTTCTTCTAACTATATTAAGAACACCACCCCTTTTTAAGCCTGGAGATGTTTCATGATTAATAAATTGAACTGGCACCTCTATTCTAATTTTTACTCCTGGAACTACTCTCAGAAAATCAATATGAATTGGTTCATCGGATATAACATTATATGTAATTTCCCTTGGTAATACATTTTGCGGTTTACCATCCAAGTTAAGAGTGATGATATTTGACAAAAAGTTTTCTTTATCTATTAGATATTTAAGAGTTTTTTTTGAAATTGAAACTTTTTCATTTTGATTAGTACCTCCATAGACTATTCCTGGAACATTACCTTTTAATCTAAGAGACCTTATATCTCCTTTGGATTTTGTATTTCTAGTATTTGCATCAAGTGAATTCATAAAAACAAAGGCTTTTAACGTAACTTAACCAATAACTCAAGATAATTATTTAAATAAGTCAGATACTGAAGTTGAATTTGAAATTCTTTTAATAGCTTCACCCATGAGGCTTGAAATAGGTAAAACTTCAATATTTTTAACCTTTTTAATTTTATCATAATTATCAATGGTATCAGTTATTACTAAATTTTTGATAACTGATTTTTTAATTTTATTTACAGCCTCACCACTTAGAACACCATGTGTAATATAAACATACACATCTGATGCACCTCTATCTTTTAAAGCTTTAGCCGCATTTATTATGGTTCCACCAGAGTCTATTATATCGTCTACTATAATACATGTTTTGCCCTTGACATCTCCAATTACATTCATAACTTTTGATTGACCTGGTTTAGGTCTTCTTTTATCGACAATAGCAAGATCAACGTTCAAAATTTTACCGAGTGCTCTTGCTCTTTCTGTTCCACCAACATCTGGAGCTACACAAATTATATTTTTACTTTTAATATTTTTCTTTGCATGCCTAGCAAAAATTGGAGTCGCAAACAAATTATCTACAGGTATATCAAAAAAACCTTGAATTTGTCCAGCATGTAAGTCGACAGTAACCACTCTATCTGCACCAGCTTTAGTAATTAAATTTGAAACAAGTTTTGCAGATATTGAGGTTCTTGGTACTACTTTTCGATCTTGCCTTGCATACCCAAAATAAGGAATAACAGCTGTTATATTTTTTGCTGAAGACCTCTTTAATGCATCAATACAAAGTAGCAATTCCATCAAATTGTCATTTGCAGGTGACGAAATTGATTGGATTATAAAGATACTGTTGCCTCTAATATTTTCATTAATTTCTATATAAATTTCACCATCTGAAAATTTCTTAATGCTAGAATTCACCAGTTTATTTTTTAAATATTTTGCAATATTTTTACTTAAAGGTTTATTGCTATTTCCAGTTAATAATTTCATGTGACTGTTCTAATTAATCATAATTACTGAAAGATTTCTACCATAATCATTGTCATTGCAGCTTATAGATCTTCTAGCACTAAAAAAATTATTTTTTATGTTAAAAGTATCTTTATTAATAACTTCAATTTTTTTTATATTTAAGCTCTTTAATTGATGGGTAATATATTTATTTAAGTTGAAGTAATTTTTATTTTTTACCTTTTTAAAAAAAACTTTAGTTTTTGGGTCTTTTTTTATAAATTTTTTGATAAAGTCTTGTTTTACTTCATAATTTTGTATTGAGATACATGGCCCGATAACAGCTGTGATATTATTAGCAGACGAACCTTTCTTGATCATAAATCTTACGACTCTTTTTATAATTCCTTTATATGCACCTTTCCAGCCAGCATGAATTGCTGCAACAGTTTTGTTTTTTTTATCAAACATCAGTATTGGAGCACAATCTGCAGTTAAAACAGCAATAGGTGTGTTGGATTTATTTGTAATTAAAGCATCCCCTGTAAATTTTTTATGATTAAGTTTTGAAGCTTTGTCTATGTAATAAAATTTATTACTGTGAACTTGGTTTAATAAAACTATTTTGTTCAAACCAGATTTAATTTTTTTTTGAACAAGATCTAAGTTTTTTAGTATATTTTTTTTATTATCAAGTGAACCAGGGCCACAATTTAAGCTTTTA
>CAJQSZ010000023.1 GCA_905618805.1 uncultured Candidatus Pelagibacter sp. | reverse complement strand
TGTGGGTATGGCTTTTGGCTTTGGATGGACACCTTGTATTGGTCCAATTTTAGGATCGATTTTAGCTTTAGCCTCAACAGAAGAAGCTATTTTAAAAGCAATAATACTTCTAGCATTTTACTCATTAGGACTTGCAATTCCTTTTGTTTTGTCAGGTTACTTAATGCAAAAATTTTTAATGTTTTCTAAAAACTTTAAAAAGAATATTAATTTAGTTTCTAAAATTGGTGGTGTAACACTTTTAATTACTGGGATTTTGATTTTAACAAACCAATTGCAGGTTCTTGGTTACTATATTTTAAATTACTTACCTTTTTTGCAAAACTTTGGTTAATAGGATAATAGATAGTAGATAAATTATGAAAATATATCAAATCGACACCAGTGCTAGAAAAGAAGGCTCTACCTCAAGAGCTTTAGCTAAAAAGTTATTAGATAAAATTAAAAAACCAGAGGATAATATTGTATATAGAGATCTTAATGATGAGATGATTTTTATATCAAATTTAACTGAATCTGGCATGAAAATTCCAGAAGGTCAACAATCAGACCAACATAAAAAGATGTTTGAGTTATCTGATAAATTAGTCTTAGAATTGAAAGAGAGTGATAAAATAATAATTTCAGTACCAATTTATAATTTCGGGCCACCAGCAACATTAAAAGCCTGGGCAGATTTAGCTGCTAGAGTTAAAGAAACTTTTAAATATAATGAAGATGGTAGTAGAGTGGGGTTACTTGAGGACAAGCAAGTTTATCTGATAATTACTTCTGGTGGTACAAAGATTAACAGTAAGGATGATTTTTTAACACCTTGGTTAACTCATGTGTTAAATTTTTTCGGAATAAAAAAAATAGACATTATTGCTGCTGATCAATTAGCTATAGACTACGAAAAGTCTATTAAATCTGCTGAAGATCAAATTGATAAAATTAAGCTTTAATCAATATGAATTAAATAACGTGTTTTTTTAGAATGAACTTATTAAATGTAAAACAATATACGATATATTCAAATTTTTTAAATAATTTAGCGAAGGATTTAAATAAGTTTTATTTTTTGAAATTAAATAAAACATTTAAAGTATCAAATAAGATTAAGGGGAAGGGTTATGACCCTGTTACAACTTCAGACAAAGCTTTTGAAAAATTTATACGATTAAAGATAAATAAACAATTTCCTAATCATCAAATTATAGGAGAAGAGTTTGGTCATAAAAAATCAATTAGTGATTATACCTGGGTCATAGATCCCATAGATGGAACAAGATCATTTGTAATAGGTAATCCATCATGGAGTAATTTGATTGCTTTAAATTTTAAAGGCAACCCTGTTGTAGGGTTAGCAAATTTTCCAATTCTAAATAAATACTATTTAAATTTTGATAATAAAAACTCTTTTGTTATTGAAAGAGGTAAAAAAAAAAAAATTTCTGTTTCAAAAAATATTTCCTTAAACCAAATAAAAGTATCTGGAGCCTTTCATGGACATCTTTCTTTTAAACAACAAATAAAAATTCCTAAAGTTTTAAAATTAATGCAATTTCCTTGCACTGACGCATTAAGCTATTCTCATTTATGTGAGGGTAAAATCGATGTTGTTTTACAATGTACAAACAAGATTTGGGATATTCATCCATTAATGCCAATTATAAAAGCTGCAGGTGGAGTTGTAACAACTTGGGACAATAAAGATGCTATTAATGCTGGTAGTATTCTAGTTTCAGCCAATCAGTCTATACACAATAAGATGCTTAAACTTTTAAAACCTGTATCAAAATATTAATAAGTGATTACAAAAAAAGCACAAAATATATTAGATTTCTGGTTTAAAGAATCTCTACCAGAGGAGCTTTTTAGACAAAAAGTTTCTTTTGATAAAAAAATAAGACATAAATTTTTTAATGATTATAAAAAAGCAATAATAAATGAATTTGACGATTGGCAGGATAAAGCAAAATCCTGCTTAGCTTTAATCATTTTATTAGATCAATTTTCTCGTAACTTATTTAGAAATAATAAGAAAGCATTTGAGCAAGATCATAAATGTAGATTAATTGTTAATGAAGCTATCGATAGGGGGGACCTTGAAAAATTAGATATTAACGAAAAACTATTCTTCTTACTACCTCTTTTGCATAGTGAAGAAATTAGTGATCATACTTATGTACATAATCTATCCAATGCTCACTTGAAGGATCATACACAAATAGTATTAATTAAAAATTCCTGGAAAGAGCACACTGAAGTCATCAAAAAATTTAAAAGATATCCCCACCGAAATAAGATACTAGATAGACAATCTACACCTGAAGAAATAGATTTTCTTAATACTCATAACTCATCTTGGTAAAGTAATGCATTCATTAAAAATATAAGAAAAAAATTAGAAAGGCATAAGAGAAGTGACAATTTGTCATGTTATCATTAATAATTCTAGTTTTATAAAGCCTTAACAAAATTTTAAAAAATTAACATTATCTTCTCTCCCAATTAGATTAGTTAATATTAACTTCCCTCGAAAGAGGGAAGTTTCTTATTGTTAAAATCTTTCTCGAATACTATAAATTTAAATGAATTTAAAATTTGTTTATAAAATATGCACCAAACTTGAATGGTTAGAAGCTAAGAAAAAAAATCAATTTATCCCCTCTAAAAAAGATTTGGAGGATGGGTATATTCATTTTTCAGGAAAAGAGCAAGTTGATGGAACGCTTAAAAATTTTTATAAAAACCAAAAAAATTTAATTTTATTAAAAGTGGACACTTTAAAACTTGATCATTTACTGTGGGAACAGGCATCTGATGGAAATTTGTTTCCTCACTTATATTCTTCTTTAGATATATCTAATGTTGTTGATGAATTTGAAATTATTTTAAGTGATGATGGTTCTTGCACTTTACCAGCTAATTTTTAAGGGGGTCACCCTTTGAGTAAACCCCAAAAGAGTTCCCCTATAAGTTAGCGGTATACGCTAAAATCCATAATAATGGATTTATGTTTTTTTGGCTTCTTGCTTTAGGTTACTTAGATCACACCAGTTATGTGTCAGGTGGTGATAAACTATTGATCATCATCCTCCTTTATATTGATAATCAATAATAATACTTTGAAAGTTTAATATCAAAATATTTATTTTACTTTTTGATAAATAAATATATTGAATACAAATTAACATAGTAATAGGGTTTCAATAATTTAAGAAACACTTCTTACAATTTTTTTTCCCGTAAAAAAATTTAAAATTCTGTCAGTACTAATTATTTCCTAACAAGTTGACCATCAACACACCTACAATAATAAAAATCAAACCTATTATTGAATAAAAGTTAGGAACTTGATTGTATTTGATTACACCAACAATAACTGTTGCAATAATCGCAAGGCCAGCAAAGGAAGCGTAAGTCACTCCTATAGGGATATTTTTCATTACCATCGAAAGTGCATACATGCACAAAACAATTGTTATTGCTGTAATGATACTTGGGTAAAAAAGGGTAAAGCCCTCAGCACTTTTTGCAAAACTATTTGAAGCAACCCCTAGCACTACAGCCAAGATTAAAAATAAATATGAAGTTGTCATGTTCATTTTGTAACTTTAAATGAAAATTCTTTAAAATTATATAATTAATTTATAACCTTCAAAATCTGGCCGTTCTTGGTACCCATCAAAATCAGGTGGTCCTAGACATAAGTTTTTTTGTTGGGTGGGATTTTTATGATCTAATTTAAATAAATCTGATTTTGTCCAGTTAATAAAGTCATTCTCAGAATTCCATTCACTTTGAACAATATATAGAGAGAATTCTTTATTTACAATTCCTTTGATTAAGTTAAATTTTTTAAAACCTTTTATACCATCAGTATTTGTTTCACGACTTTTCCAGGACGATTCAAATTCATCTTCTTTTCCTGATAAAACTTTAAGTCTACTCATTGCTAAATACATATATCTACTTTGATTTAATTATTTAGAGCTGAACCACTTAAGATTAATTCAACTCTATTATTAAGGGTTATTTATTTAGCAATTTAAGTGGTTGAGTAATACAAGAAGCTTTACCGTGACAAACTAGTTCATCTATTAATTTTCTGACTACCACCAACCCATTACTCTGCCATTACCAGCAATAATTAATAGGCAGGTTAGGACGTGAAGCAGAACCCAGAATGTTCTGAAAGCCAATGCTTTTTTCACATCAGTTTGTTTAATAGGTAAAAATTCAGGCTTATCTTCATCATTAATGCCAATTGGCATTCCAACTGTTCTAGCCCATATTTTTAACCAACGTCTTTTTCCAGTCATTAATTTTTTTTAATTTTTAACTTTATTAGTATTTACTGTAGTTGATCTAAAGAACTAGTGCAATTCTAGAAAGGTCTGTGTGCGTTTTTGAACTATAATTAAAACTTTTATTAAACTTAAGTTATTGATAATGTTTAATTATGATTGAACACTTTAATGGAATTATTTATCTAATTGTTTTTGCAGTACATTTTTTAACTTATACAGTTTATGCATACAGGTGTATCGCATCCACCAAATCTTTCTTAGATCAATATGGCGTTGATCACTCAGCAGCTACAATGACTAGATTTTTTGGAGCTATGTTTTTGGGCTCAGTTATAATGGCATTATATATTATTTTTATAAGACCAATAATTCACGGTGATATTGGCTTAGAAAATACATGGGCATTTTTTAATTTAATTTTCTTACAAAACTTATCAGCCTTCTTAGTTGGATTTTACAGTATCAAAATAAGCAAACTGGGTAATAATGAAAAAACTTCTGTAGAAGGTATTATTGCTCTAGGAATATTAACTTTGCTTAGTGCAATTCTTTGTTATGGATTGGCAGATAAAATTTACTCTTAAATTATTTTTAAAAAGTACCACTTTAAAAAAATGGTACTTAATAAATTAGAAATTACTAATTCTTTTTACAAAGTACATCAGCAACAGTTTTGTTACTTCCGTCACACGTTTTAAGTTTAGGGATTTTATCTTTTACAGTAGCACAAGAAGCTAAAGTAAATGAAAAAGCCAATATAATTAATATTTTTTTCATATTATGGATTTTTATTTCTTTTAATTAAAATATTCAAGGTCTAAATCCACGAAGGAAAGGGCAAGCCTTTTTCTTTTAAAAACTTCATATTAAACATCTTAGTAGAGTATTTATCACTTCTATCACAAAGGATTGTGATAATAGTTTTACCTGGTCCAAGCTCTTTACCCATTCTAATAGCTCCAGCGATATTAATTCCACAACTTGTACCAAGACTTAAACCTTCATTTTCTATTAAGTCATAAAGTATAGGGAGTGCTTCATGATCATCAATAGAGTAGGCGTCATCAATCTTTGCATTTTCAAAATTTTTAGTGATTCTGCTAGAACCTATCCCTTCAGTAATTGAACCACCTTCTGACTTTAACTCACCATTTTTTATATAATTGTAAAGAGCTGAACCTTTAGGATCTGATAAATATATCTTAATATTCTTATTTTTCTCTTTTAAATAATTGCTTACACCTGAAATTGTTCCACCAGTTCCAGATGAACAGACAAAGCCATCAACCTTACCTTCAGTTTGTTCCCAAACTTCTTGTCCAGTACCTTCATAATGGCCTTTAGCATTTGCAACATTGTCAAACTGATTAGCCCAAACAACACCATTGTTATTTGATGGTCTTAGTTCGTCAGCAATTTTTGCTGCAATTTTTACAAAATTAGCATCATCTTTATATGGTTTTGCAGGAACCAGACGTAAGTCAGCACCCATATTTTTAAGTAGATCTTTTTTTTCTTGAGTTTGATTATCATTCATTACAATTATTGTTTTATAACCAAGTGAATTACCAAGGAGACATAAGCCTATACCAGTATTACCAGCTGTACCTTCAACAATAATTCCACCTTTTGAAATTAGTTTTTTATTTTCAGCATCTTTAATTAAAGCTAGTGCAGCTCTATCTTTAACTGAGCCACCTGGATTCATAAATTCAGCTTTACCATAAATATTACAACCAGTAATTTCTGAAGCTGCTCTCAGTTTTATAAGTGGTGTATTACCAATACCTGAAATAAAATTGTCATGAGAATTTTTCATTAATTAGAAGTGTCTTTATCTGCCTCTTCAACAGCATAAGGTTTAAATTCTTTTGTGGCAGTTCCAACATTTTTTGCGGGTATCCCAACCATTACTGCATTCTTAGGAACATCTTTAGTAACTACAGCATTAGCCCCAACTTTAGCATTTGCCCCAATTGTTACTGGTCCTAATATTTGAGCTCCAGAACCAACTACAACACAGTCATTTAATGTTGGGTGTCTTTTAACCATTCTTTGTTGGTTTGAATTAATACTTGGTGCAATACCACCTAGTGTTGCCATATGATAAATAGTTACGTTATCTCCAATTTCGGAAGTTTCACCAATTACAACTCCCATACCATGGTCAATAAATAAATTTTTTCCAATTTTAGCTCCTGGGTGAATTTCTATACCTGTTAAAAACCGAGACAGTTGAGAAATAAATCTAGCCACAAGATCAAATTTTGCCAGATAAAAGAAATTAGCAACTCTATGAAAAAAAACTGACTTAACTCCAGGATAAGTTAAAATTAAACTTAATTTAGATTTAGCAGCAGGGTCTCTATCAATTATAGATTGTAAAAAATCACTCATAGTACACTTTTGTTCACCTATTGATTAATAATTAGTTATGATTTATATAATGATTAAATGTGTAATTTAAAGAGAAAAAAATAATGTACAAAAATACTAATTGCTTTCATTTAGCAATACCGTGTGGTGATTTAGAAAAAGCTAAACATTTTTATAATGAGATTTTAGGCTGTAGATTAGATAATTCTGCTCAGGAATGGGCTGATGTAGATTTCTGGGGAAATGAGCTAACTCTTCATGCAAGTGAACATAAACTGGAAAATGAGAGACATGATGTTGATATGGGCAACGTTTCTGTACCTCATTTTGGTGTCCATTTATCAAGAAAAAATTTTGATGATCTTAAAAATAGACTTAAAGAAAAAAAAGTTAAGTATCATGACGAACCTTACTTGAGATTCAAAGGTACTGAATATGAACAGGAAACAATGTTTGTTCAGGATCCAAATAACAATGTTCTAGAGATCAAAACACTTACAGCTAATCCAGATTAGTAGCTTTACTATAAAGAATTTTTAGAATAGTTTTTCATTTATAAAATGAGTTCAGATTACAGATCAATTGCAGCTAAACTAAAATTTGAAGGCAGAGCCTTCATTGATGGAAAATACGTTGATGCTATCGATGGTGGAAAATTTGAAAATATAAATCCTGCAACTGGTGAAACTCTTTGCTCTGTAGCAAAATGTAATCATAAAGATGTAGATTTAGCAGTTAAAGTTTCAAGAAAAGCATTTAACAGTGGTGTTTGGTCTAGAACTTCTCCAGAATTTAGAAAAGATATATTACTTAAATTTGCAGAATTATTAAGACAAACTGGTGAGGAAAATTCAGTTCTTGAATGTGTGGATACTGGAAAATTAATTGGAGATTGTATTAATGAAGTTGCAAATGATGCTCCAATGCATTTTCAATGGTATGGAGAATTAATAGATAAAGTATTTGGTAAAGTTGGACCAACGGAACCATCACTAACTAGTTTAATTGTTAAAGAGCCAATTGGTGTTGTTGCAGGCGTTGTTCCGTGGAACTTCCCTTTGATGATGGCAGTATGGAAAATGGCTCCAGCTTTAGCTGCGGGATGTTCTGTAATAATTAAACCAGCGGAAGACACACCATTAACAGCAATTAGAGTTGCTCAAATTGCCAAAGAAGCGGGAATACCAGATGGTGTTTTAAACATAGTTCCAGGTTTTGGTGATGTAGGAGAGGCTTTAGGCAGACACAATGATGTCGATGCGATTTCATTTACTGGGTCAACTGAAGTTGGTGGTTTATTTATGAAATATTCAGGTGAAAGTAATTTAAAAACAATTGGATTAGAGATGGGAGGAAAAAGCCCATTCATAGTTTTGGAAGATGCAAAAATTACAGATGATTTAATTGATAATGCAATTAACTCTGCTTTTTGGAATGGTGGGCAAAATTGTTCTGCAAATATGAGACAGATAATTCATAGTAAAGTTAAAGATGAATTTTTAGACAAAGTTTCAAAAAAAGTTAAAGTTCTTAAGGCTGGAGATCCATTAGATCCAGAGAGCAATATGGGTTCCATGATTTCTAAAAAACATTTAGCAACAGTAGATGGTTATATTCAAAAAGGTATTGATGAAGGTGCTAAGCTTTTATTTGGTGGTGTCTCTGGTGGAGAGCAAAAAGGATTTTATGCAAAACCAACTCTTTTTGATGGTTTAAAAGAAAATATGACAATTGCTCAGGAAGAGATCTTTGGTCCAGTATTAGGAGTTCTTACAATCGGCAGTGACGAAGAAGCTTTGAAAATTGCAAGTAATTCAAAATATGGATTACATGCCAGTGTGTTTACACAGGATATAGATAGGGCATTTCATATGGCAAAAAGTCTTCCGTGTGGAACTGTTTCTGTTAATACTTTTTCAGAGGGTGATATCAAAACACCTTTTGGTGGATATAGACAATCAGGCTCATTAAGTAGAGATCAAGGTACAGAAGCACTGGACCAATACCTTCAAACTAAGACTATTTGGATTAGTCATTCATAATTACAAGTAAATCATGAGTTTTTTAATACTAGGTTTTTTTACAGGACTTAGTTTGATTCTAGCAATTGGTGCACAAAATATTTTTGTTATAGAGCAGGGATTAAAAAGACAATATGTATTTTTGGTTTGCCTAATTTGTTCCATATCTGATTTAATATTAATCTTTTTAGGTATTTTTCTATTTCAATATTTTGGTGATCTATTTAATTCTACAATAGAGCTTATTTTAAATATTTTCTTATTCATATTTTTAGTTCATTTTATCTATGAAAAGATATCCATTCAAAAGAAAAAGATTAATTTTAATCATGAAATAAAAAGTATCTCATTAACTAGTATAACAACTAAAACTCTAGCTTTTACGTATCTTAATCCTCACGTTTATTCCGACACTGTATTTTTTTTGGGAAATTTGTCTAAAAATTTATTAATAATTGATAAATACTATTTTGGAATTGGAGCTGCAATTTCATCATTCATTTTTTTTTTCTCAATAGGATATATGTCAAAATACTTATCTAAATATCTTAAAAGTCAAAGAGTCTGGAGAAAAATAAATTTATTTATAATAATATTTATGAGCATCCTCGCTCTATATATTTTAATAGAGATCTTAAATTTTAATTAATAGAGGTAAGCTCATACAATCTACTTAATGTTCTTTTGAATGGGCCAATCAAAGCCCTAGAAGATCCCAGGTTTTCAAGATCTGTGTGCGAACTTATCATCAAAGAAATTTTTTTTTCATATAGAATATCTATTAACGTAATGAATCTTTGTTGTTTATTTATATTTTCATCATTAAATTTTGGAATATTTTCTATAACAATAAAATCACACACTTCTGCTATTTTTATATAGTCCTCTGCTCCAATATTTTTATTACATAAATTATCAAAATCAAATCTTGCTATTTTTTGAAAATAATTTTCAATTGTAAATATTCTTCCTTTTATTTCTAAGTTTTTTGAAGATTGTTTTTTATTTTTAGTTAACTTCCTAAATATTTGATTAATCTTAAAATTTGTTTCCTCATTTAATGGATAGAAAAAACGATCAAGCATATTTGAGGAAGATTTTCGATAATCTTCTTGAATAATTAGTTCTACCTCATTACATACCTTATTCATTATATCAATAAAAGGTTTGAACTGATCTCTTTGAAGACCATCTTTGTATAAATCATTTATCTTAATATTAGACGTAAGTATAATTTTGATATTTTCATCAAACATTGTCTCAAACAACTTTCCAAGTATCATTGCATCTACTATATTAGTTACTTGAAATTCATCAAAATATATAAGCTCATATTGCTTACTTATCTTTTTTACAAATAATTCTATTATGTTGTCTTTTTTATTTGTGTGGGAAAATTCATGAAAACTTATCATAAATTCATTAAAATGAAGTCTTTGTTTTGGTATATCTAAATTTTCATAAAAAAAATCTAAAAGCATTGTTTTGCCAACACCGACATCACCAAATAAATAGAATCCTAATTTTTTATTCTTATCTTTAAAAAAATTAAAAAAAGATTTTTCAAAACAGCTGATATAAAATTTAACAAGTAATACTATAATACTGATTTGATTATTATTAATTTCAAGTTTATTGATTTTACAGTAATTAGAAAAATCTTTTTTTAAGTTCTTGATTTTCATTTTAGCCAATTAAAGCTTATATTTTTATCAGCTTAATTTGAATAACCGTATTTTTTAAGTCTAACATCACCTGTTCTTGCATGTGCTTCCATTCCCTCATATCTAGAAATTCTAGCAGCTGCAGCTCCAACTAATTCAGTAGACTCTTTTGTCATTCTTTGGAAGCTCAAAGTCTTAACAAATTTACCTACAAACAATCCACCAGTATACCTTCCAGCACCTTTCGTAGGAAGAATATGATTGGTTCCAGAGCATTTATCCCCATAGGCAACGGTTGTTTCTTCACCAATAAATAAAGAACCATAGTTTGTTAGCCTTTCATGAAACCACGCCAAATTTTCTGTCTGAACTTCTAAATGTTCAGGAGCATATTCGTCACTAATAGTTGCCATTTCTTCATCTGTATCGCAAAGAATAACCTCACCATAATCCCTCCAAGCAGCATCAGCATTAGTTCTTGGCACTTCTGGTAAATCAGCAATTAATTCAGGAACTCTTTTCATCACTTTTTCAGCGAGCTCTTTGCTTGTGGTATACAACCAGCAAGGAGAATTATAGCCGTGTTCTGCTTGTCCAACTAAATCAACAGCTACTATTTCAGGATCTGCTTTTTCATCTGCAATAATTGCAATTTCAGTAGGACCTGCAAATAAATCAATACCCACTTTTCCAAATAAAATTCTTTTAGCTTCTGCAACAAATTGATTCCCTGGTCCAACTATAATGTCTGCAGCAGGATTATTGAATAAACCATTGGTCATTGCAGCGATTGCAGGAACACCTCCTAGATTTAGAATTACATCGGCACCACATAAATCAGCAGTATAAATAATTGTTGGATGTGCGCCCACGCCTTCTTTTGGAGGACTGCATGCTATAACATTTTTAACACCTGCAACTTTTGCTGTAGTAACACTCATTACTGCAGACGCTATGTGTGCGTAACGACCACCAGGTACATAACATCCTGCAGTGTTAATGGGAATTAATCTTTGACCTGCAAACAGTCCTTCTGAAAGTTCAACTTCAAAATCTTGACCATAATTTTTTAATTGTGCTTCAGCAAATTTTTTTACTCTTTCATAAGAAAACTGAACATCATCTTTAGTTTTTTGGTCTAATGTTTTTTTAATTTCTTCAATTCTTTCTTTAGAAACAATAATATCACCATCATATTTATCAAATTTTTTAGTAAGATCTATACATCCTTGTTCTTTTGTACTTTCAATATTTTTTAAAAGATCTTGAACAATTCCTTTTGTTTTTGAGTCATCTGTTGATGAAGTTTTAGGTGATTTTTTTAAATAAGTTATAGTCATTGTTTCTTTCTCTGATTTTGAAAGCTTTTATTTAAAGCATTAATAGAGTTATTTCAATGAAGAATTAGTCTAAAGCAACTACAGCAGCAGCAATAGATGCTAATCTTGCTTGTGCTTCATCAGATCTACTAGTTATTACAATTGGAACCTTGCCACCAACAACAACACCAGCTGCACATGCACCCATAAAATATATCATCAATTTAACTAAACTATTCCCAGTTTCAACACTTGGAACTAACAATACATCAGCTTCACCAGCAACAATATTTTTAACACCCTTGATAGCTGCAGATTTTTTTGAAATACTATTATCAAATGCTAAAGGACCAAAAACATCAGCATTTAAATTATCTTCTTTTGCAAGTTTTGTAATTTCATTTGCATCAATTGAGCTAGGCACACTATCTAAAACTTCTTCTGTAGCTGAAAGCACCGCAACTTTTGGTCTTTTAATTCCTATGCGGTTTGAAAAGTCAATTACATTTCTTAAAATATGCATTTTTGTTTTTATATTAGGTAAAACATTTAAAGCACCATCAGTAATTATAAGTGGATTATCAACTTTTGTAGTAGTCATGTGCCAAATATGACTAAGTCTAGTTTTTCCAAGTAAATTATATTCTCTTTTTAAAACTTCTTTCATCAATACATCTGTATGAATGTGGCCTTTAACAATAATTTTTACTTTATCTTCACTAGCTAGCTTTGCAGCAATAGCTGCTGTATTATTTTCTACAGGTTCATCAATAATTTCAAATTCAGAAATATCCCATTTTAATTGTTCGGCACATTCTAAAATTTCTTTTTTATCTCCTATAAAAATAGGTGTAATAAGATTTTCTTTTACAGCATCCTGAACCGAGAGCATCGGTAAAGGTAAACCTGCATTAACGATAGCAGCAGGCACACCTTTTTTCTTATGGGCAAGATCTAGTAAGCTATTAGGACAAACGATTTCTTTATTTGAAAGCATGAGGTATATTTAGCTTAATTATTAAAAAGTATATACTGAAATTTACCAATGATTAAACCATTTAAAATAGATATTCCAGATAAAGCACTCAAAGAGATTTATACTAAAGTAAAAAATTATCCATGGCATGAAATGCCTGAGGATGGTGGCTGGAAATATGGAAGTAATCTTGATTATATGAAAGAGATATCAAATTATTGGACTACAAATTTTGACTGGAGAAAACATGAAGCAGAAATAAATAAATTTTCAAATTTTACAACTATTATAGATGACATTGAAATACACTTTATCTATGAAAAAGGTAGTGGCCTTAATCCAACACCATTACTTCTTATGCATGGTTGGCCTGGATCAGTTGTAGAGTTTTTACATATAATTAAAAAACTTGCACACCCAGAAAAGTTTGGTGGAAATGTAGAAGATGCATTTGATGTTATAGCCCCATCTTTACCTGGGTTTGGATTTTCAGGTAAGCCGTCTAAACCAATGGGTCCAAGAAAAATGGCTAATATCTTAAATAAACTAATGACAGAAAAACTTAAGTATAAAAATTATTTAGCTCAAGGAGGTGATTGGGGAGCAACTATTGCTAATTGGATTGGTTATGATCATTCTAAAAACTGTAAAGCAATTCATATTAATTGTTTAACTATGCGCCATCCAAAGGGAACTAAAACTAAAGAAGAAGAAGAGTGGCAAAAAAGATTTGATAAGGATCAGATTATGCAGGATGGTTATAGAACCCAACAAGCAACAAAGCCACAAACATTGAGTTATGGAATGATGGATAGTCCCGTTGGTATTGCAGCATGGATTATTGAAAAGATGTATTCATGGTCTGATTTAAAGAATGGTGATATTGAAAGTGCTTATTCAAAGGACGCTTTGTTAGCAAATATTATGGTTTATATAGTTACAAAAACTTTTAATACAGCTTCTTGGATTTATTATGGAAGAAGAGAAGAGGGAGGACGTTTTTTTCCAAAAGATTTCCATAAGATACAAATTCCAACTGCGGCTGCAATTTTCCCAGCTGAAATGTCGGAATGGCCACCTCGTTCCTACGTAGATAGAATTTTTAATATTACCCAATGGACGGAAATGCCAAGTGGTGGACATTTTGCTGCAATGGAACAGCCAGAGTTATTAATTAAAGATATAGTAAAATTTGCTAGAACTATTCGTTAACTAAAAGTTTTTTCTTGGATCCTTTAAGGTTTTAATCTTATTAAGTATACCTGTTAATTTTGCAGTTATAAAAACTACATACACAAAAACAAATCCTAAAGCCATAGTTGATAGAACAGTATATATCGCTGTTAGATTTTCTAGTTTAAACCAACTTTCAACACCAGGATTAGAATAATATAGGAAGTTCCAGAAAATAAAAAAAATGATTTCGTATACTATAATAATTTTAAATACTGGACGCATATTAGAATTTTATTATAGTAGTTTTATCTTATTAAACTATTTAAATCTTCCAATACATTCTTGGTAATTTTAATCTCTTTTTTAAGATTATCCTTATATCTATTGTATTTACTTTGCCCTGGATAAAGAATTTCCTTAACACCTTTAATTTTAGGTAGTTTTTTTATTGTTTTAATATTATCTTTTATTCTTTTATTAAAAGAATTTCCCACAAACAAATTAGGCTTCATTACAAAAAATAAATGACCTATATTTTGAGGGCCACTAAAATCTGTAAAAGGATCTTTAACTCGACCAGCATGATTACCACCCGTTAAAACACCACTTAAAATATCAACCATCCAAGCTAATCCTGAACCTCTAAATCCAGCAATTGGTAATTGAACACCTTCTAGGGCTTTTTTAGGATTTGTTGTAGGTTTGCCAAATTTATCTAACGCAACACCTTCGGGAATTTTTTCACCTTCTCTCGCAGCTACTCTAATTTTTCCTCTATTAATCATTGATATAGAGGTATCCAAGATAAAAGGAACCTTAGATCCCGTTGGAGTTCCAAAACAAATTGGATTTGTTCCAAATAAACTTTTTAATGCTCCATGAGGTGCAACAGCTGGGGGTGCATTAGTAAACACCAAAACCATTAAATTTTTTTTAACAGCTTGTTCGGCATAATAACCAGACAAACCATAGTGGCCACTATTTTTAACTGCAACCAAACCAATCCCAGTTTTTTTGGCATTACTTATAGCAGTTTTAATAGCAATATCTGCTGCAACAAAGCCAATACTATTATTCCCATCGACATGTGCAATTGATTGAGAAATTTTTTTAATTTTTACTTTAGCTCTTGGGTTGATTACTTTTTTAGAAATTCGATCACAATACATTTTTAGTCTAGATAAGCCATGAGAAGGAGAACCAACCAACTCTGCATTAATCAGAGCGTCAGTACAGGTTTTGGCATCAGTAAGATTTAAACCATATTTTTTAAAAATTTTTTTAACTACCAAGTTAAGTTTTTTTATTTTCATGTAAAATTAGCCTTTAGATTAATTAATCAAACCATTCACTATATTTTGTTTTATTTAATTCTAAATATTTTGGTAAAAAATTAGTATCAAGTTTTTTTAGTTTATACTCAAAATTATATTTATTTTCATCGGTTTTATCTGCAAAGTGGTTATAGTTAATTATCTTATTTCTAATTTGTAGCTCGAGGTCTTTCACCGTTAAATTAGATAACTCAAATTCATTGTGGTGTCCAAAATTATTTAATTTAACAAATAAATCTTCAGCACTCTTAACATTTGTAAAGTGCCAACCTCCATCATCTATAATATCAATATTTCTTTTTTTATGACTAGAGAAGAGAGTATCAAATCTCCAGAAAGGATATTTCTTATTCTTAATATTCTTTAACCAAGAAAAAGATTTCAATTTTTTTTTTTTACAAGCTCTTGTGCCATACCAAGGTAGTAAATCATATAATAAGTTAAATTTATAGTGACAAAATAATTGTTTAAAAATCATAATGTCTTTTTTAGATTCTTTAAATTGATTTGATTCTAAGTTTGGAATCTCATCATTATCACTTAAAATAATAAGATCATCATCAGCAGCATCTTTAATTCCATTCATCATATAATTGTAGGATTGCTCTATTCTTTTTAGGCTATTCATTCTTTTTACAGCAGAAGAATCTATATTATCCAAAACTGCTTTAATATCTTCTGGTTCATTTTCAATTGGTAAATAAATAATTTTATTTTCAAATTTTTTAAATTTATTAATATTAAAATTTAATGTTTTTTTTTTGCCGCTATGAGAATATTTAGACTCTACTATTATAAACTTGTGAACATAATTGTTCAGAATATTAAATCTTACATCAAGCATTAAATCTTCAGAATAATATGTGGTACAATCAAATATTTTCATTAAATAATATTAATTTTTGTAATAAAAAAAATTATCCTTTTCCACGCCAAGGAATAGTTTTGTCTATTATCTTTCTAATAGTTACATCAAATAAAAGACCTAGCATACCCATAACAAATATTGTTATCCATATAACTTCATATTGCATATATTTTCTTGCAACGTTTTCAACAAAACCAATACCAGTTGTTCCAGCTAAGAATTCTGCTGCAACCAACGTTCCCCAACACATTCCAACAGCAACTCTAATACCAGTCAAAATTTCTGGTAGAGAATTTGGAAATATAACATGTCTTAATATTTGCCACCTTGATGCCCCAAGCGAATGAGAAGCGTGAATTTTAGATAACTGTGTTCCCGAGGCACCAGCTCTGGCTGAAATTATCATGATTGAAAAGGAAACCATAAATAATAAGAATACTTTTCCTACGTTATCAATTCCAAATACAGTGATAACAAGAGGAGCCCAAGCTAATGGCGGCACAGGTCTGTATAGCTCAACTATTGGATCAAAAAATCCTTTAGCAAATCTATTTAAACCCATAAATAGACCTAGTGGTACTCCAAGTATAATTCCTATAGTTAAACCCATAAATACTCTTAAAAAAGAATCCCATATATGTCCGTATGGAATAGGTATTTTGAAAAGTTTAAATTCACCGGTTACAACATTTAAAACTTTACTTTTAAAATTAGGAGTAACTGTCCCATCTTGGTTATGAACTGGGTATTTACCTGGCATAGAATCTGCAATCCAATCAGGAAGTATAAATCCAACTATTTTACTAACATCCATCATCTCATACCAAATCATAGGAACATATTTAAATCCTACGCTTGGTTTTAAAAGATCTCCAAAAATTCTAAAAGTATCCGATGGTTTTGGTAGCCATCTTCCTGGACCATCTTCTGAACAAGTAGGACCACTCGAAAGGATTGTTCCACCAGGAAAAAATACTGCATCAATAAATCTTAAATTTCCCTGAGCTTCATTTTGAACTATATCAAAATCTATAATAGATTGCTCTATATCATCTAGGGTTTTAGGAGGAAAAATACTAGCAAATTGAATTCTTCTAGCAAGTTTATCTATTTCTTTTGCTAATTGTGTTTCAACCTCTTTTTCTTCTGGCAATTCTTTTCTATAAACTTTTATCTCATCTCTTAGCTCTGTTATAGCCTTTAGGTATGTGGTGTTGTGATTTCTTAATGCAAAAAATTCATCACTAATCTTATTTAATGTTTTTGCTGAAGCGGCAAACTTTAAGCCAATAGCTGTTTCAGCTAGAGTTGGAACCTCTTCACCAGTAAAACCCCATCCTTTTTGTTTTTTTAAAGCTTCTAATCTTTTATTTTCTTCTTCAATACTTTTTATTGGTGGGTAAGAATCTTTTTGAAAATCTTCAGTTAACCCATTAATTCTATTAGTTAAATTGCTAATTTTAATTTTAGTCTCATTTTCCAAGTATTTTTCATTAGTCAGAAATGGAATTGTCAGGCTAGCTTTATTAATAAACTTTAATAGTATTGTTTTATCTTGATTATTTAATTCAGGGTGATTTTTTATTTCAATTATATATTTTTTAATATTTTTATTTTCTCGATCAATAATGTCTGTACTTTTATGCTGTCGCTCATCAATCGGAAACAGGTATTTTAACGACATCAACGAGTCTGTGACCTTTCCTACTTGACAAAGTTCATTTGCAGACTTTGGGTAAAAAGCTTTAGCAATATCCCATGAATAATAGAGCCAAGATAAAACAAGAAAACTAGCACCAACTACAACCCAGTGTGCTCCTCCTTTTGCTCTTTCTGGATTACCGAATACAGCATCAGTCTTTTCAGTTTTAACTAATTTTCTTCCATATAAAATAGATCCAATTACTGCTACAATAATTCCAATTGTTAAAAACCCTATAGCCATATCAGATATCTTTACCCATAATTTCTTCTTCCATATCCCAAATCATCGTAAGTATTTCTTCTCTTTTACTGACAAAATCTTTGTGATTTTTGATCTCTCTTAAATCTTGATTTAAACCCATTAAAGCGAAGGGCAGTTTATACTCTTTATGTATACGGCCTGGCCTTGGAGCCATGACGTAAACTCTTTCACCCAATAAAAGTGCTTCCTCAACAGAGTGAGTAATTAGAATAATTGTTTTACCTGTTTCTTTCCAAATTTTTAAAACTAAACCCTGCATTTTTTCTCTTGTTAGGGCATCTAACGCTCCTAAAGGCTCATCCATTAAAATTAAATCTGGGTCATTAATTAAACATCTTGCGAGAGCAACTCTTTGCTGCATACCTCCTGATAATTGGTAAGTAGGGGTATTTCCAAAACCTTGTAAGCCAACTATATCTAACCACTCATCAACTTTTTTTGCAGTTTTAATTGGATCTTCTTTTTTCATTCGTAAACCAAAGTTTACATTCTCAGCAACAGTTAACCATTCGAACAAGGCACCCTGTTGAAAAACCATACCTCTTTCAACTCCAGGTCCATTAATTTCATTACCACCCAGGCTAATTATTCCAGAAGTTGGTCTAAGAAACCCTGCTGTAATATTTAATAAAGTTGTTTTTCCACAACCAGAAGGACCAAGAACTGTTAAAAGTTCTCCTTTTTTAAGAGTGAAATTTACATCTTTAAGTGCATGAACAGTATCTCCCTTAGGAGATGTAAAGATCATATTTAAATTTTGAGAAATTAGCTCACTCATAACAGAAACTTTATATAAGAATTTTTATTAAAAAAAAGGCACCAATTGTTAAAAATTGGCGCCTTTAATTTTTTAACTATTAATTTCCTGGTAAGAAACTAGTGTTAACTACTTTTGAATAATCCTTAAGCATAGGATTCTCAGATGTAGCAAACATTTCACCCATTATTGCTAAATACTTCATAAGTATTCCATTTTTAGCAAAGTAGTCATTCATTTGCTCATCTACAGATGGGAAGCCGAAGCTAGCCATTTGGTCTGAAGTAGATTTAACATCCATAGTCGCATCTTTAGAGATAACATTCATGTCTGATTTACCAGATTTGTATCTAGCATTGGCTTCGTGAGTAATTTCTAAGAAAGTTCTAACCATACCTGGGTTTTCTTTCATAAATTTATTAGTCACTGAAGTAATATCGATACCAGCAATACCATTATCTGAAGCTTCTTTAACAGATAACATTAATTTACCTGATTTAAGAGCTGTTGCGATTGATTTTTTACCGAACAAACATGACATAGCAACGTCACCGTTTGCTAAAGCAACTGCTGAATCTTCAGGTACCATGTCAACAATAGTCATTTTTGAAGCATCAGCTCCAACAACTTTCATAGTTTCTCTGAACACGTAATCAGCCATAGTTCCTAAAGCAACTGCTACCTTTTTACCCTCAAGTGAAGAAGCATTTGCCTTTGTAATTCCAGAAGCATTCGAAACAACACAAGTAGTTCCTTTCATCCCATAAAGGATTGAAACATCAACTAGAGTAATTGGTTTTTTACTGTTTGCAGCATTTACAAATGGAGTAAGACCTTGTGAGTAAGAGATATCAATATCTCCTGACATCATAGCTTCGGTCATTTCACCACCTGTTGCAAAGTTTGTCCATTTAACTGGAACACCGAAAGCTTTTGCAAACGTTCCTTTTACTTTGTCTTCTTGGTTAGGACTTGCCCACTCTAAAAAGAATGCAATTCTAACTTCTTTAGCAGCAGCATTTGCTACTGATACAGATAAGTTAAGAGCAAGGATACTTCCAAGAATAAAACTTACTATTTTTTTCATTATTATTCCCTCTTGTTAATTTAATTAAATTATGGCCATTAAAATTCAATTTAAGAGAGAAGTAAAACAAAAAAGAATCGTACACTCTGAGGTTGTAGCACTTATAGTCACCATGATATGTTGGGTTAAGGAAGAAAATAATTGTAGAAAACGAATTAATTTAGTCTAAAAGTTTTTAAACTAATTTACTTAAAAAAAATATGAGCTCAGAAAATAGATCTTCAGTACCCAATTCATTAAACGAACATTGGATGCCTTTTACATCAAATAAGGATTTTAAAGAAAACCCTAGATTAATTACTGCAGCAAAAGGAGTTTATTTAACAACTCACCATGGTAAAACACAAATAGATGCAAGCTCAGGATTATTTTGTAATCCACTTGGACACGGTAGAAGAGAAATTACAGAAGCGGTAACAAAACAATTAGAAACTTTAGATTACGCTCAACCTTTTCAACAAGGGTTTGGTGGATCATTTGAGCTAGCAACTAGAATTGCAAAACATACTCCAGGTGATTTAAATAAAATGTTTTACACAATTTGCGGATCTACAGCTGTAGAGACTGCACTTAAGATTGCTATTGCATACCACAGAGCAAAAGGACATGGAGAAAGATATAGATTTGTTGGACGTGAACGTGGTTATCATGGCATGAATATTGGCTGTATATCAGTTGGTGGCATGGTTAATAATGTTAAGGCATTTGCAAGCGTTCTAATGCCAGGTGTCCAACATATTAGACATACTCATTTACCAGAACATAAGTTTGTAAGTGGTCAGCCAGAGACAGGAGATTATCTAGCAAACGATTTAGAATCAATTTGTGCAAATTTTGGAGGAGAAAATATTGCAGCTTGTATAGTTGAACCAATTGCTGGATCAACTGGAACATTAGTCCCACCAAAAGGATATCTAAAAAAACTTCGAGAAATTTGTGACAAACATGGAATACTTTTAATTTTTGATGAAGTAATTACCGGTTGGGGTAGAACAGGTTCAAAATTCGGTGCTGATGAATTTGGTGTAACGCCAGATATTATGACTATGGCAAAAGCTACCACTAATGGAGTAGTGCCAATGGGTGTTGTTGCGTGCAATGATTTTATTTATGAAGCAGTAATGGATGCTTCACCAAAAGGTGCTGTTGAATTATTTCATGGTTATACTTATTCAGGAATACCAGTTGCGGTTGCAGCAGCTCTTGCCGTGCAAGATATTTTTGAAAAAGATGATATTTTTAATAGAGCAAAAAATTTAGCTCCTTATTTTCAAAAAGGATTATTTTCTCTTCAAGATTTAGAATCTGTGGATAATATTAGAGGATATGGAATGATGGGTGGAATTGATATAAAATTAAACACAAAACCTGGTAAAGCTGGATTGGAGTGCTTTAAAGAGTGTTATGAAGCTGGTGTTAATTTTAAAGCAACAGGAGACTGTTTAATTATTGCACCTCAATTTATCTGTGAAGAAAAACATATTGATGAAATTATTGATAAGTTAAGAACGGGCATTACCAACTATCAGAAAAATCAAAAAAATTAAAAATCTTTATTAAATTAAGGCATTTGCAAAAAGGAAATTATGTTATGAAAATAGGAGTACCTAAAGAAATAAAACCGCAAGAGCACCGTATTGGGTTAACACCCGATAGTGTTAAAAATTTAATATCAGAAGGACACGAAGTTTTAGTTGAAAACAACGGTGGTTTTGAAGCTGGTTTTGAAAATGATCAATATACTAATGCTGGTGCAAAAATAATTGAAAAAGCTGAAGATATTTTCAATGATGCAGATATCATTGTTAAAGTTAAAGAACCTCAAACTGAGGAAGTTAAAATGATCAAGGAAAATCAGATTATATACACTTATCTTCACTTAGCAGCTGCTAAAGAATTAACTGAGGGTCTAATTAAATCTAAAGGTGTTTGTATTGCTTATGAAACGGTAACAGATGATAATGGAAGACTACCACTTCTTGCACCTATGAGTGCGGTTGCTGGACGTATGTCTGTTCAAGCGGGTGCTCATTGTTTAGAAAAAAATCAAAAGGGTAGAGGTCTTTTATTAGGAGGCGCTCCTGGAGTAGAAGGAGGTACAGTTGTTATTTTAGGTGGTGGAGTTGTTGGGGAAAATGCTGCTGTAATCGCAACTGGAATGGGTGCTAAAGTTCATATCGTTGATAAATCAGAAGCGAGATTAAAGCAATTAGTTGAAATGTTTGGTGATAAAATAATTCCAGAACAAAGTGATAAAATAGATTTAAACAAATTAGTGTCTGAAGCAGACCTTTTAATTGGTGGCGTTTTAATTCCAGGTGCAGAAGCACCAAAGCTAGTTACCAAACCAATGTTAAAATTAATGAAAAGAGGATCTGTGATTGTTGATGTTGCAATTGATCAAGGTGGCTGTGTTGAAACCAGTAGGCCAACAACTCATGGAGATCCAACTTATATTATTGACGATGTGGTTCATTACTGTGTAGCAAATATGCCAGGTGGAGTTCCAAGAACTTCAACTATTGCATTAAATACTGCAACACTTCCTTACCTAATAAAGCTTGCTAATAAAGGTTACGAAAAAGCCCTAGGTGAAGATAAGAATTTCTTAGCTGGACTAAATGTTTATAAAGGAATGGTTACTTATAAAGCAGTAGCTAATGTATTTGGACATGAATTTGTTTCACCAGAAAAGGCAATAACAATCTAATCCAAAATGGAAAAAAAAATTCCAACAAGCACAAAAGTTGTTGTGATTGGTGGGGGAATAGCAGGGTGTTCTGTTGCTTATCATTTAGCAAAGTTTGGATGGAAAGATACTATCCTTTTAGAACGAGATCAGCTTACATCAGGAACTACTTGGCATGCAGCAGGTCTTGTGGGTCAATTAGGAGCATCAGCGACAATCACAAAGCTTAGAAAATATTCATTAAATTTATATAAAGAATTAGAAAAAAAAACTGGGTTATCAACAGGACTAAAACAGAATGGTGCAATCACAATTGCAAGTTCTGAAGAAAGATTACAAGAGTTACTGAGACAAGCTACTGCTGCACAATTATTTGATGTTAATGTTGAGGCTATCAGCAAAGAAAGAGTTAAGGAGCTTTACCCAGTAATAAATAATGAGGATATTTTAGGTGGCGTTTATATGCCTGAAGATGGTCAAGCAGATCCGGTGGGAGTAACAAATGTTTTAGCTAAGGCTGCCAAAATGGAAGGGGCTCAAATATTTGAAAAAACTCCAGTAGAAAAAATATTAGTTAATGGTAAAAAAATTGTTGGCGTTCAAACTAAATTCGGTAAAATTGACTGTGAATATGTTGTAATTGCAACTGGGATGTGGTCAAGACAAATTGGAGAAGATATTGGAGTAAGTATACCCCTATATCCAAATGAGCATTTTTACATAATAACAGAGCCATTAGATAAATTACCAAAGAATTTACCTGTCTTAAGAGATTACAACTCGTGTCTTTATCTGAAAGAAGATGCGGGGAAAATGTTAGTAGGTATTTTTGAGCCTAATGCAAAACCTGCTTTTAAAGACAAAGGAGTAGTTCCAGAGAATTTTTCGTTTGGTGAATTTCCAGATGACTTTGATCATTTTGAACCTTATCTAATAAAATCATTTCAAAGATTACCAATGTTAAAGACAGCTGGAATTAGAAAATTTTTTTCAGGACCAGAGTCTTTTACTCCAGATACTCAGTATCTATTAGGTGAAACGCCAGAGATAAATAATCTTTTTACCTGCTGTGGATTTAATAGTATAGGTATAGCGAGCTCTGGTGGAGCCGGTAGAGTTACAGCAGAATGGATGATCAATGGATATATGAGTGAAGATTTATTTTCATTAGATATAAAAAGATTTCAAAAATTCCACTCATCTAAAAAATTTATTATGGAACGTGTTACTGAAACATTAGGTGACCTGTATGGAATGCACTGGCCATACAAGCAGCATCAAACATCTAGAAATCAAAGACTACTACCATACCATGATGAATTAAAAAAAGCTGGAGCATGCTTTGGAGTGTCTGGTGAGTATGAAAGACCAATGTGGTATGCGTTGAATGGTGAGGTACCAGAATACAAATATAGTTTTGATTATCAAAATTGGTATCCATCAGTAGAGTTTGAAACCAAAAATACAGTCAGTAATGTTGGGTTGTATGAATTATCTCCATTTTCAAAATATGAAATAAAAGGTGAGGTAGCCCACAGTGAACTACAAAGAATATGTACAGCAAATATCAAAGACAAAGTTGGAAGTTCAACTTATACTCAAATGCTTAATGAAGCAGGCGGGATTGAGACAGACGTGACAGTTATTTGTATTGAGGAAAATCATTTTAGAATAATAAGTTCTGGAGCAACAAGAACACATGATAAAGCACACATTTTAAAACATTTATCATCAAAATTAAAATTAAAAGACATAACAGATGAGCTTGTTTGTTTAGGAATTTTTGGTCCTAAAAGTAGAAACTTGATTTCCAGAATATCAAAAGATAATTTTTCGAATAACAATTTAAAATTTGGTAGAGGAAAATTTATTCAAATAGGTTCCAAAAAAGTTTGGGTACAAAGATTGTCTTATGTCGGAGAATTAGGCTTTGAGATCTACATAAACAGCAATGATGCTAAAGAAATTTATCAACTAATTATAGAAGAAGGTAAAAATCATAAATTATCTCATTGCGGAGCGCATGCAATGGATACTATGAGAATGGAGAGTGGTTTTCTTCATTGGGGTCATGATATGTCACCGGAAGAGAACCAATATGAAGCAGGATTAAATTTTGCAATTAGCTATAAAAAAGAAATTGACTTTATAGGAAAAAAAAGTTTGTTAAAAATCAAAGAAAAAAAGCAAGGTAAAAGATTTGTTATGCTTTCATTAAAAGATAATATTGCAGGACATCCGTTGCTAATTCATGAAGAGCCAATTTATTTTAAAAATGAAATTATTGGCAAAACTACATCTGGAAACTATTCATTTAACTATAAAAAAAATATATCTTTTGGCTACATAAACTCAAAATACTCTAATGAAGAACTGATGAGCACGAATCTATATATAGAGGTTGCTAAAAAAAAATATCAAGCTGTAGTAGAGGCGACTCCTCTAAAAGACAAACAGGTTAGATATTTATAATTCTTTATTGTGCTCATAATTAATTAATGATTAAACTAGTTAATGACCAACACATTCTTTCACAATTTTAAATTAAATGAAAAAAAACTAGATAAAAAAAAATTATCTCACTCACATAACATAAGTAAAGAAAGAAACGTTGATATTAATAAATTATTGAACAGAGTAAAAATAGATGAAGAAAATGAAAAAAAACACAAATTTATTTTTTTTAGCTTAGGGATTTTTATTTTAGGTTTTATGGCATTATTTGTATCAGTTATAAGATAAATAATCCCTTAAAACCCACATAGCTTAAGTACCTTAGAAAGTTTTGAATTAACCAAGAAAAAAATCTCAAAAAATAAATATCACACTTTTCTTTTTTATTATTCTTTTTAAAGATATTAAATACTCAAAGATAAAAATGAAGAAAAAAAACAACAGATATGCTTGATCTATCTATTATAGCTAAACATGTATTAAAAATTATTTTATTTATTTAATATTATTAATCTACTATCTACTATTGAGTATGTGTTTAAATTCAGTTAAAATAAAATCATCATGTTGAGTTATATAGTTCCTTTTCTTATTTTAATTTTAGTAGTGGTATTTATCCACGAGTATGGTCACTATTATTTTGCTAAACGGTTTGGGGTAGGTGTTACTGATTTTTCCATAGGTTTTGGTAAAGAGTTGTTTGGTTGGAATGATAAATCAGGTACTAGGTGGAAATTTTGCATTGTTCCACTTGGAGGTTATGTTAAATTTTTTGGTGATAGAAACGTTTATAGTCAAGCTGATCAAAAAATAATTTTAAAGCAATATAGTAAAGAAGACCAAGATAAATTATTTGTATTAAAGCCTTTATATCAAAGAGCTTTAATTGTATTTGGTGGGCCTTTAGCAAACTTTATACTGGCTATTTTCATATTTTTTTCAATTTATACTTTTTCTGGTAAAGATTTTACACCAGCTATAATTAATGAAGTTTTAAAAGATAGCCCTGCCATGGTTGCTGGCTTAAAAGATAATGATATAGTAGTCTCAATTGATGGCAATGAGGTTAAAAGCATTATGGACGTCTCAAAATATATTACAATGTCTACAGATGAACTTATCAATTTTACAGTAAATAGATTTGATGAAGATTTAATTTTTAGAGTAAAACCAAACATGACTGAGAGTGAGGATAATTTTGGCAATAAAATTACTAAACGAATGGTTGGAATTAAATTAGGTGCTTACAATAATAAGGTAAATCACGTAAAACTTGGTCCTGCAAAAGCTTTATTTTACTCAGTTAATGAAGTTTATTATGTATGTATTTCTTCTCTTAAGTATATAGGAAGCATGATCAGAGGTTCTGGTGATAGTTCACAATTAGGAGGGCCTATTAGAATAGCAAAAATTAGCGGTCAAGTAGCTGAATTTGGTATTTTGCCTTTTGTTAGTTTGATGGCATACATCTCAATAAGTTTAGGGCTAATAAATCTTTTCCCAATTCCAATGTTAGATGGTGGACATTTGATGTTTTATGGTATTGAAAAGGTACTGGGACGTCCATTAAGCCAAAAGATTCAAGAAGGTTTTTTTCGAATCGGTATGTTCTTATTGCTATCATTGATGTTTTTTACAACGTTTAATGACCTAAAAGACCTTGGTTTATTTTAGCTACTTGATTTATTTCTAAGCTAAATAGACCTTTAAAAACAACACTTTTAAACTAAATGACTATATATTGGGTATTTTATTTTAGCAGGCACTAATAAAAAGCTTGATTTATAGGCTTTTATGTCAATTATGAGAAAAAAACCCACAAAACTGGAGCTAAAAAATGAACAAAAAACAATTAATTGCACAACTTTCAGGTTCTTTAAACTTAAGTAAAGCTGATGCAGAGCGTACTTTTGACACAATTACAAACACTATTCTGGACGCTTTAAAAGGTGACGATACAGTGAAAATTGCTGGATTTGGTACTTATAAAGTAGCAAAAAGAAAAGCTAGAGTTGGAAGAAACCCAAGAACAGGAGAGCAGATCCAAATCGGTGCTTCGCAAAAAGTTAAGTTCTTGCCAGCTAAGTCGCTTAAAGAAATGTTTAACAAATAATCAAGTCTCAAATTAATTAACAGCCTTTTATAGAAATATAGTAAGGCTGTTAGTATATGCAAATATAGCATACCCCTTTTAACACATCAGCATTAGAATAAAACTAAGACCGGAATATAAGTAATTACTTAATCTGGAGATCTTAATGACAAAAAAAATTAAAATTATAGCAGCACCAATTATTAGTTTTATATTTTTACTAAACATGTGTAATACTAGTAATGCTGAAACAACGATGTCAGCAGAAGGCCAGTATATCTTTAATACTTTAGCATTTTATATAGGTTCAGTTTTAGTGGCATTAATGGCGGCAGGTTTTTGTATGCTTGAATGTGGTTTGGTTACTACGAAAAGTGTATCCACCATTGCAGCAAAAAATGTAGGAAAATTTGCTATCTGTTCAATCGTATTTTTTTTATTTGGTTATAATTTAGCCTATGGAATACCAGAAGGTGGTTTTATAGGTTCCTTTGAAATCTGGAGTGCTAATTCAAGTATTGAAAAAGGTTATTCAGATAGTTCTGATTGGTTTTTCCAGGCAATGTTTGTTTGTGCAACAGTATCTATAGTTTCAGGAGCAGTTGCCGAAAGAATTAAAATATGGCCTTTTTTTATTTTTGCAGCATTGATGGGTGGATTTATTTACCCAATTTCAATGGGTTGGCAGTGGGGTGGTGGTTGGCTAGCAACATTAGGATTTTCTGATTTTGCTGGATCAACTCTAGTGCATGCATGTGGTGGTTCTGCAGCTTTAGCAGGTGTAATAGTTTTAGGTGCAAGAGAAGGAAGGTTTGGAAAAAAAGGAGAAACCAAATCATTAGTACCTTTTGCAGCCTCAAGTATTCCCCTAGTTACACTTGGAACATTTTTATTATGGTTTGGATGGTTTGGATTTAATGGCTTTAGCCAACTTCAAATGGGAACATTTGATGATGTGACAGCTATAAGTAAAATTGCGATGAACACCCATCTTGCTGGTGCTGGTGGAGTTGTAACAGGTGCCGTAGTTACAAGATTGTTAGATAGTAAAACAGATGTGGTCATGATGTTGAACGGCGCATTAGCTGGTTTAGTTGCAATTACAGCTGAGCCTTTAAATCCCACACCAGGATTAGCAATAGCTATTGGTTCAATTGGATCTTTAATAATGTACTTTGGTACAAAATTTTTAGAAAGAAGAGGACTTGATGATGTTGTTGGTGCTATCCCAGTTCATATGTTCTCAGGAATATTTGGAACATTAATAGCTCCTATTACTAATCCAGATACATCTTTTGGAACACAGTTTACAGGTGTGTTAGCAGTTTGCTCATTTAGTTTTGTACTTTCATTCATTATCTTCAAAACTTTGAAAGCAACTGTTGGCTTACGTATCAGTAAAGAAGCTGAAAAACTTGGAACCGATGTTGCAGAAATAGGTGTAAGAGCTTATGCAATTAGAGACTAATAAAATAACTTAACTTTCTCTATAAGTGAATAAACAAGACCCTTAATTGGGGCCTTTTAATTTTGAGCCTCAGACCAATCAACAATAAATTCTTTAATCCATTAATCAAACTGTCGTGTTGTAGAGTCTCTATGTCGGTCTTCATATGTAGAGCCAGTGTGCCAAGCTATTGCACTCTTGTTATAAGATAATCTAGTGGAAAATCTCTTTTGACCAACCGAGTTTTCTACGTATCCATAACTATATACTTTTAATTTTAAATGTGATGCACATATCGGAGTGCTAGTTTCTTCACCACTAGATGTAAAAATATTTAAGTATAATGTTTCATTAGTGTTATCAGATATTTTATTTTAGAATTACTAATTAAATATTTGGCATTTGTAACCATTTCTTTCGAATAATTGTCTTTATTGCAACCATTATTATCCTCATCAGCGTAAACTACACAGCTCAATAACAAACCTACAAATATGATCCCAAAAAGTTTATTTATTTTCATCCCAAAGTTTTTTGTAATTGATAAATGGAGATAGACCATAGCTTGAATTTACATTCGTGAGATGTAAAGAAAGGCTTTTTAAAGGTGAGATACAAAATTCTTTTGTATAAATTTCATTTAGGTGTTTTTCAAAAGGATCATTCCTATCTAAACAGGTATTATAAAAATTATTCCAATACTTATCTAGTAATGACTTTGTAGTCATGAATGTACATAGAGTTTGATTGATTGTTCTCCAATGTCTTTTATTTCCAATTAGAATATTCGTTTTTTCATTATTCATATACAGATATGGATAATCAGCAGGACACATAAAGATATCCTTCTTAATTTGTGAAGCTATTCTCTCGTATGATGCAATCATTTCTTCCATCATAGGTTCAAAATGTAAGTAATCATCCTCAACAAAGAAGATTAAATCTTCCCCATGTTCTTTTCCTAATTCAAAAGATTGAAGCAAACTTGCTAAATTTGAAAAAGTTTGATCATTTTTTTGTTGTTTGATTATATCTTTATATTTGGCATGGTTTAAAGGAGTAATACTTATATCCAAACCACTTTCATCTATTAGCTTTTTAATCTTATTTAAATTTTCTTTTTTAGATTTATCATCAACAATTATGTTCTTAAATTTAATGTTTGGGTATTTTGCTTTAGAAAAATTGACTGATCTTAATAGCGACTTTAAAGCTCTTAATGAGTATTCAATTTTTGGTTCTTCAAATAGCCTCTTTTTATTTTGATCCCATATCTCTACATCCGTATTAGTTCTAAATATAATAAGTACAGTGTTAACCTTTTTAGTAATCTTTACTTCACCTAATGGCAAAACAATTGACTTTTCATTTATAATTGAAAGATCTTCATTTAACTCTTTTTGAAGTGTGGGTGAATTAAAATTACTTTGATCAATTATTTCATATCCAAGAATTTTTGAAAGTCTAATGAATAATTTTTTTATGATGCTTTTTTTCATATAACAGTTTATAGTTAATTTTATTACAATATTATGCCTATTAAATCATCACAAACTCTAGTCTCTGAAGCGTTAAAAGAAGTTAAAACTATTACTGCAGAAGAAGCATTAAAGTTATCTAATGAGGGTAAGTGCACTTTAATTGATATTAGAGAAAAAGGTGAATTGGATAATCTAGGAAGAATTGAAGACTCAAGCCATATACCTCGAGGAATGTTGGAATTTTGGTTAGACCCTGATGGTCCTTACTTTAAAAGTGGTAAAATAGACATGAATAAAGAAATGGTTTTATTTTGTGCTGGTGGATTAAGATCTGCTCTTGCTGCAAAATCTTTAAAAAATATGGGTTTTGAAAAAGTTTCTCACATTGAAGGTGGTTTTGCAGCTATAAGCGAAAGTGATTTTAAAATAATTTAATCTACCTATTATATTCGTCTAAAGCAAATTCCAATCTATCTTGTCCCCAAAATATTTTATCATTTATAAAAAATGTGGGAGTACCAAATATTTCTTTATCATGAGCTTCTTGAGTTATATCTTTTAATTTATCTTTAATCTTAGGATCTTTAATACCATCAAAGAACTCATTTAAACTAATTTTGTATTTTTTAAGAAGAGTTTCTAAAATTTTTTCATTAGAAGTGTCTATATCATCTTTCCAATAAGCATCAAACATTACATCCAGATATAAATCTTTATATTTATCATTTATAAAAAGATAGCCACGCATGATATTTAATGAGTTAATAGGAAATTTAGAATTCCACATAAAAGCAAAATTATTTTTTTTAGCAATTAAATTACAATCACTTATCATATGCTTTAGTTTAGCCTCAATAAAAGCTGGTGCAGTTATTCCCTGTAAATTATGAAGGCCACCAACAAGAATTGGCTTATAATCAAAATTAATATTTTTTTTCTCTTTTAATATCTTTATTTTTTTATGAGCTAGGTAAGAGTAGGGACTAATAAAATCAAAATAAAAGTCTATTGACTTAATCATAAAGCCTTATTCTTTTTGCGTAAAATATTCTTATTATCCAGTAAATAACTATTCCAACTGGACCAATTAAATAAGTAACTATAAGTGGAATTGATACAAGAAACTTATTCATACCAAACATTTGAGAGTCATTAACAATCCAGCTACCACAAAATAAATTCATTGCCAAAAAATGTATCCAAAATAAAATTAAAAAGGATTGATTTTTAAATAAATTAGAAACTTCATCAAATCCTAAATAAAGCTTAAAATTTTGTAAAAAATCATAACCACCTATGTGAGCAACGTAGAGTAAATAAGCATAAGCTATACTTAAAATAAAAATTGGGAAAATTGAAGCCACAAATACTCCACATATCTGTGACTTTGGAAACACTACTAAAACAAACCAAAAAGGTAAAACACCCATGTTTAACCAGAGGTAAACCATCTCTACAGTAAAGAATGTATAAATTTGATCAATCATTTTATAGTGTATTATATTAGAAGATAACATGATTCCAATGAGAAATAGAAAAAAAACACTAGAAGTCACCATGGAAGAAATGCGAAATTTTTCTTTTGCTTACATTGAGAAATATGCACCTTCAAAGCAACAGTTAAGAACCTATCTATTAAAAAAATACCTTAAAGCAAATATACCTAACGTCAAAAAACAAGATATTACAGACCTTATTGACATTGTTTTACCCGATCTTGAAAAAAGTAAATTTATTAGTGATAAATTTTATTCTGAGAGTAAGACACGTAGTTTAATTCAAAAAGGCAGCTCCATAAATAAGATTAGATATTATCTTATGGGTAAGGGTATAGATGAAACTTATATCAAAGAGTCGCTTGAAAAAATTAAAGAGGATAACTCTGATCAAGATTTTTTCTCAGGTATAAAAATCTGTAAGAAAAAAAGGATAGGACCTGCAAGAGCAGAAGACAATAGACCTTTATTTTATAAAAAAGATATCTCTCTTCTTGCCAGAAATGGCTTTGATTTTGGAACTTCAAAAAGGATAATGGATATTGACCAATCAGAGTATTTAAAGATTATTAAATTACTTTAATTTTTTTGTTTTTTTTTTACTAAGTGATTAATAATATTTTTAATATAATTTTTAACAAACACAAAAATTAAAAGACCAAATATTGATACAGAGACAATTATTATTAAAACTATTCTTAATTGTTCATCCATTAAATTATATTCTTACTTCTTATAATTAAACTAGTATTTTTAAACTCTGGTTTACCATATAAAATTTCATCACCATTAAAATCAGTTATTTTTCCACCAGCATGCTCTAGTATTGCATGTCCAGCTGCTATATCCCACTCACAGGCTCGTGGTTCTGCTGCATATAAATCAAACTCTCCTGCAGCAACAACACAAAATTTTAATGAACTTTTCATTTTTTGATGTGATGTAATATTATATTTTTTATGTACTTCTGTAATTTCTGTTTTTAGTTCATCAGAGTAGCTAACAGCTTTTAATTCTTTGTAATCTTTTTTTTTTTCAATTAAGTTAATTGCTTGATCTTTAATTAACTCATAACTATTTGACAATCCAAATGAATAGAAAACCCTTTTTTTGGCAGGTACTGTAATAATACCTATGGCTGGTTTTTTATTTATTATTAAAGCCGCATTTAAAGTAAATTCATCTCTATCACTTATGTAATCTCTTGTTCCATCAATAGGATCTATTAACCAAAAATTTTCTAAATTTTTGTCATTTTTATGAGCAGCATTTTCTTCAGACACAATTACAATATTTGGTGTGATTTCAGATATTTTTTTTGTTAATATTCTATTAACTTCGATATCACCATTGGTCACTGGTGTGTTATCAGATTTAATTTCTTTTTTTAATCCTGCTTTTCGAAGGTCTAGTGCAACTTGACTTGCTTCGTTGAAAGTATCTATCAATGACAGGGTTATTTTTTTAGCTTCTTGAATATTCATTTAGTAAGTCTTTCTAGTTCTATTATATTTATATTAATCACTTTTTTTCCAACATTTTCAAAATTAACCGTAGCCTTTCCATTAATTATTGACTGAACTTGTCCTATACCCCAATCTTTATTAGCTGGATTAGTGACTTTGTCACCTGGTTCGTAGTCTAAAATCATTTAATTTGCTTATACAAAATATATGCATAAATATCATTAAATATGAATAAATTAAATTCTATTGGCATTGCAAAAGAACCTAAAGACACTTTAATAGTAGTTGCCATGTCTGGTGGGGTAGATTCTTCAACAGTTGCAGCGATGATGAAGAATGAAGGCTACAACGTTATAGGAATTACTTTAAAACTTTATAATGACACTAAAGAGACATCACAATCTAAGCAATGTTGTGCTGGTCAAGATATTATGGATGCTAAACGTGTTGCTGATAAATTAAAGATTGAACATAAAATTCTTTATTATCAGGATAGGTTTAAAGAAGGGGTGATTGATAATTTTATTGATAGTTACTTAAATGGCGAAACTCCCATACCATGTGTTCAGTGCAATCAAACTGTTAAATTTACAGATTTATTTGAAGAAGCTAAAAATTTAAAAGCAGATGCTTTAGTTACTGGCCATTATGTCAAAAGTATTACAGAGGGAGATAAAACTGAAATGTATAGAGGCATAGACTCAAATAGAGATCAAAGTTATTTTTTATTTAATACTACAAAAGACCAGCTTAATTTTTTAAGGTTTCCTCTTGGAAATTTGCTTAAAGATGAGACACGTGAGATTGCTAGAAAATTAGATCTTAATGTTGCAGATAAACCTGATAGCCAAGATATTTGTTTTGTGCCAAATGGTGATTATGTATCTGTTATAGAAAAATTTAGACCAAACTCCATCAGTAAGGGAAATATAAAAGATATGAAAGGCAAAGTTATAGGTGTGCATGATGGAATTATTAATTACACAATAGGACAAAGAAAAGGAATTGGTATTTCAGATGAAAAACCATTGTATGTAGTAAAAATTGTTGCTGATAAAAATGAAATTGTAGTTGGAGCCAAAGAACATTTGGTAAAAACTCAAATCAATTTAAAAGATTTGAATATTATAACCAATGATAAAAATGATTTTGAAAAAGAGCTATTTGTGAAAGTAAGATCTACTGGAAAACTTATCAAAGCTAAAATTGATATAAAAAGAACTTCAGCAAATGTTAATTTGTTAGAAAAAGAGTATGGTATTGCTCCAGGACAGGCATGTGTATTTTATTCTAAAGATGACAATGGTTATAAAGTTCTTGGTGGTGGATGGATTACAAAATAGGATTTTTATATATTTTTTTCCACATGAGAGCAGACAATAAATAAAAAAAAAGCAATAACGCAAAATAATTCCATTCTA
>CAJQSZ010000022.1 GCA_905618805.1 uncultured Candidatus Pelagibacter sp. | reverse complement strand
TCCATTTAGCAGTATCACATCCTAATAATCCCAATTGAGTAACAGCACCTATCACTTTAAACTTTTTTCCTAATTTATTTTGTAAAATTTTTTTAGCAATTGCTCCTGCTGCAACTCTTGAGGCTGTTTCTCTTGCAGAAGATCTGCCACCACCACGGTAATCTCTTATCCCGTATTTCTTAAAATATGTAAAATCAGCATGTCCTGGTCTAAATTTGTCTTTGATATTTCTATAATCTTTTGACCTCATGTCTTGATTGTAAATAATCAAAGAAATAGGTGTTCCAGTTGTTTTACCTTCAAATACTCCTGATAAAATTTGAACTTTATCATCTTCTCTTCTCTGTGTTGTAAATTTTGACTGACCAGGTTTTCTTTTATCCAGTTCAACCTGAATATCTTGTTCTTTTAAGTTTATGTTCGGTGGACAACCATCAACAACACATCCTATTGCTGGCCCATGAGATTCTCCCCATGTTGTAAACCGAAATTGCTTTCCAAAAGTATTAAATGACATTATCTATATTATATAGATTATTTTGTTAAAATTATGAATCAAAAAAACTCATTAGGCCTCAATAATTGCTTTTTAGATAAAAATGATCCAATAGACTTATTTAAAGTCTGGATGAATGAAGCAAGAAAGACCGAACCAAATGATCCAAATGCAGTAGCGTTAGGAACCTCTGACCTAAATAATGCACCATCAATTAGAATGGTTTTATTAAAAGACTTTAATAAAGATGGATTTGTCTTTTATACAAATTTGAATAGTCAAAAGGGAAATGAATTAAAAAATAACCCAAAGGCGGCAATGTGTTTTCATTGGAAAAGTCTCTTACGACAGGTAAGGATTAATGGAACAGTGAAAAAAGTTTCTGATCAAATAGCGGATGAATATTACAATACCAGAGGTTATGAAAGTAGAATTGGTGCATGGGCCTCAAAACAGAGTTCTATTTTAAGCAATAGAGACGAACTTTTAAATTCAATAAAAGAATATAAGAAAAAATATGATAATAAAAATGAAGTTCCAAGACCAGATCATTGGTCTGGCTGGAATTTAATTCCCTCAAATATAGAATTTTGGTTAGATGGAGATAGCAGAATTCATGAGAGACTTAAGTATATTAAGGATGAAACAGGTAATTGGAGTAAGTCTTTATTGAGCCCTTAGAAACTTCTTTCTAGACTAAATGAAGTAAGGTTTTCTAAAATTTTTTTCCCATCACTATCTTTGAATGCTGTTAAAGAATTCGACGCAAGATTAATGAAATGTTCTGCTTTTTTGTAGCATTCATTAATTATATTATATTTTTTTATAAGCATTAAAGTAAAATTCAAATCTTCATCTGACCTAGATTCTTGTTTAAAAATATTTTTTAATTTATCTTTTTCAATGAAAGTTATGTTTTGAAATAATAAAATTACCGGTAAGGTAATTTTACCTTCAAAAAAATCTTTACCAAGCTTTTTACCAAAAAATTTTAAATCAGAATTATAATCTAAAGTATCGTCAGCAATTTGAAATGTTAGACCTAAGTTTTTTCCATAAAACTCTAGTGCCTCTTTTTCTTTTGCTTCACAGTTTGATAATATTGCACCAACTTTTGTTGCTGCAGAAAAAAGCTCTGCTGTTTTAGCTGTTATGATTTTAAAATAAGTTTCTTCAAGCATATCGACTTCACCTTTATGCTGAAGTTGTAGCACTTCACCCTGTGCAATTTTTGAAGAAGTAGAGGATAAAAGTTTTAAAATTTCTAAATTTCCATCCTCCACCATCATTTCAAAACATCTACTTAAGAGATAATCTCCAACTAAAACAGAGGAGTGGTTACCCCAAATTGAATTTAATGTTTTTTTCCCTCTTCTAACATTTCCAAGATCAATAACATCATCATGCATTAAGGTTGCGCTATGTATCATTTCTACACAAGCAGCTAGATTAATATCACGACCACCTTTATTATATCCACACAACTTAGCAGACCCAAGAGTTAGCAAGGCTCTTAATCTCTTACCACCAGTATTGATATGGTAGTTGGTCATTTTTTGAACTAAATCAACTTCACTCAAGAGTTTTGATTTAATTTTCTCCTCAACTAAAACTAATTTTTCATCAACAGAATCCTTTAGTTGGAAATACGAATTATTTATTTGATTTCTAAGCTGAACTACAGTTCCCATAAAAAATAAATTAGTATAATTAAGTTATATTTATTACTTATCAATTGACGCACCTTAATCTTCAACTATAAGTAGGCTTTATATTAAATCAAAAATTCTATAAGGATTAATAATGTTCTCTTTTTTAAAAAAAAAAAAAATAGTAGCCCACATCAAGCTAAATGGCGTGATTGGCAATGCTGGAAAATTTAAACAGGGCATAGATTTTGCAGGACAAGAAGAAATCATTGAAAAAGCTTTTTCCTTAAAAAAGGCAAAAGCAGTAGCAATTACTATAAATTCGCCAGGTGGATCACCCGTACAATCACATTTAATTTATAAATTTATTAGAGCTCAAGCAAAAAAAAATAAGATGAAAGTTATAATATTTGCAGAAGATGTTGCTGCCTCTGGTGGATATTTAATAGCTTGTGCAGGGGATGAAATATATGCAAATTCTAGTTCAATTATTGGATCTATAGGAGTTATTTATTCATCGTTTGGCTTTACAGAATTGATTAAAAAGATTGGTGTAGAAAGAAGAGTACACACTGCTGGAAAAAATAAAAGTTCACTAGATCCTTTTCAAGAAGAAAAATCAGAGGATATTGAAAGACTTAAAAATATTCAATTAGATTTACATAAAGATTTTATTAAAGTCGTAGAAGAAAGCAGAGGAGTAAAACTTAAAACAGATGTTATTGAATTATTCTCAGGAGAATTTTGGGCAGGCAGTAAAGCAAAAGAACTTGGCCTTATTGATGGATTAGGTAATGCTAATGAAATTTTAAAAGAAAAATTTGGCGAAGATGTAGTAATCAAAAAATTTGAAAAACCAAAAGGATGGTTTAGTAAAAAGTTTTCTTCTTCTATTAATCAAGTGGATCAACTAGCAAATATTTTAGAGGAAAGATCTATCTGGCAAAGATATGGTTTCTAAAGAAAAAATTATAAAACCCAAATTTCAATCTTTCCAAGATACTATTTTGAATCTTCAGAAATATTGGAGTAAGCAGGGATGTGTTATTCTTCAACCTTACGATATAGAAGTGGGAGCTGGTACTTTTCATCCAGCAACAACTTTAAGATCATTGGGCCCTAAACCTTGGAAGGCAGCATATGTGCAGCCCTCAAGAAGACCAACAGATGGAAGATATGGGGAAAATCCAAATAGGTTACAACATTATTATCAATTTCAAGTTTTAATAAAACCATCACCAGATAATATTAAAAAACTTTATTTAAATAGTTTGGCTGTAATTGGTATTAATCATAAAGAGCATGATATCAGATTTGTTGAAGATGATTGGGAAAGTCCAACCCTGGGTGCAGCAGGGCTTGGTTGGGAAGTCTGGTGTGATGGAATGGAAATTACACAATTTACTTATTTTCAGCA
>CAJQSZ010000021.1 GCA_905618805.1 uncultured Candidatus Pelagibacter sp. | reverse complement strand
TCTTCAGCTATATTCAGTTTTTCTTGAATTGTTTTTGTATTAACAATGTATCTTGATACAGTATTTTTAAGTTCGTAGTTATTAATTTCATAAGTTCGATTTTTTTCTATCAATTCTTTTAAATTAATTTTGGTTTTACTTAAATCACTTTTGAATTCTTTACTTTCATTATTTAAATGTTCTCTACTTTCATTAACTTGGTTTAAATCATTTTGTAGAATCCGGTTATTGATCTTTAACTCTTTAATTTTTACATCAAGCTGCTCCTTATTATCTTTAACTTGATCTAAATTATCTTGTAAAACTCTATTATCAATTTTTAATTCTTTTATTTCACTATCTAATTGCACTTTATTTATTTTCAAATCTTCATTATTTTTTAAAGTAGATTCATATTTATTTTTAAGTTTTAGATAATTATCTTTAAGTTCATTTTCAGTCTGCTTTAAAATATTTATCTTATTTCTTAAATTTTTTATTTCTAACTGCTCATCTATAATTAATTGAAGAGTGTTCTTCCTAATTTTTTTTTTAAGATATAGATAAAGTTCATTTATCATATGATCTTTAACCTCTGGCTTAATTTTAATATTATAATTATGTGAATTTATCTTACTGCTATTTTGGTTAGGTGTTTCATTGGTGAGTATTAGTGGTTCTTCTTTATTGAGGTAATCATTTTTTTGTAACTGAATACTTTCCTCTGCGGCTAATATTATTTTTTCAGTTTCAGGTGGTAATACTATTTTTTTTGTTTTTTTATTATTTTTATATAAAAATTCAGACTCTTGATTTAAAATATTATTTGTTGCTTTTACTATTTCTTTTATTGAGTATATTTTCATAAATATTCCGAATCACTTAGGATTAATTTATAATCTATGATTCTATTATTTCAAGTATTGGTTGTAAGTGCAAATAAATGAGTCAATAGGACTCATTTTTGCCAACAATTTTAAAATTCACCTTTTTTATCTGCCCGGTTTTGAAAAAATTATGTAAAAAGTTTTTAAAATTATAAAAATATCCAACCAGATAGTCCAGTTGTTCATGTACCATAAATCAGCATCCATTCTTTTCTTCATGTGCTCAGGTGTAGGCGTTTCCCCTCTGTGGCCACTTACCTGTGCCCAGCCAGTAAGACCAGGGTTAGTCTTGTGTCTTTTTAAAAAGCTTTCAAATAATTTTGAATATTTAATATCGTGCTCAACCATATGAGGTCTTGGTCCAACTATAGACATATCGCCATATATTACATTTATAAATTGTGGCAACTCATCGATACTAAGTCTTCTAATAATTTTTCCAACTTTAAGAAATCTTTTATCATCTTCTATAACTTGAATTGTTTTATCAAAATTAATTTTCTTTAAAGATCTTAATTTGAAAATTTTAAACCTTCTACCATCCCATCCTGTTCTGTCTTGTGTAAAAAAAATAGGAAAACCATCTTCTAGATAAATTAATATCATTGATATAATAATTAAAGGAGATAGCAGTAGGAGAAAAAAAATAGATAACGTTTTATCCAACAATAATTTAATAAATAAACCTGATCCATGAAATTTTGAAATTTCATAATTTTTATATTCATATCTATGATTGAGTAAATTCTTAGATAATGATTTAGGATTAGTTTTCATATTTATAATATATGATTCGAATTTTTCAAGTATTGGTTGTATTTACTAATTAATTTAAAAATTGTATTTAATGTTACTCTACATGGAGAATATCTTTTATATCTGCGTCAGGTGTAAATCCTGACACTAGTTGTTTAAGTATTTCTCTTGATTTTAATTGTTCAGAATTATTATTTGCAGTTGATAAATTATCTAACATTATTTTTAAATCAACCCAATCAAACATATCTTCTTTAGCTCTCATGATAAGTGGATTTTCGGTCTCACTTACGTTGTCACCTATCAACAATTCTTCATATAATTTTTCACCTGCTCTAAGGCCTGTGTACTTAATTTCAATATCTCCTTCGGGCGAAATTTCATCTTTTACTTTTAAGCCACTCAAACGAATTAACTTTTCAGCTAATTCTTTAATCTTAACTGGTTTGCCCATGTCTAGCACAAAAACATCTCCACCTGTTCCCATGGCTCCTGCTTGGATTGTTAATTCAACTGCTTCGTTTACAGTCATGAAATAACGAATAATATTTTTATCTGTAACGGTAATAGGTCCACCATCTAAAATTTGTTTTTTAAAAAGAGGAATTACGGAACCACTAGAACCAAGTACATTGCCAAAACGTACCATAGAAAAAGTTGTTATATTTTGGTTTGTAGAAAAAGCTTGTAATATAAGTTCAGCAACACGTTTAGTGGCACCCATAGTATTTGTTGGCCTTACAGCTTTATCAGTAGATATTAGTACAAAATTTTTTACACCAGATTCTAGGGCTGAAACTGCACAATTTAATGTACCAAAAATGTTATTTTCAATTCCTTCTGTATTATTAAATTCTACCATTGGAACATGCTTGTAAGCTGCAGCATGGTAAATGGTATCTACCTTAAAACGTTTAAACAAATTTTTAAGTCTTAATTTATTATTAACACTTCCTAATAATGGGTAAATGTTAAATTTACCTACATTGAGTTTGCTTAACTCTTTATCGATTGTATATAACGCTAACTCATTCATCTCATACAAAATCAATGCAGTAGGTTTCAAAAATATAATTTGCCTACATAGTTCTGATCCAATTGAGCCACCAGCACCTGTGACAAGAACTGTTTTATTTGTAATGTTTTTTCCTAATAACATTTCATTAGGCGTTACTGATTTACGCCCAAGTAAATCTTTAATACTTACCTGAAGTAGATCGTCAATTTTTACTTTTCCTTGTGCAATTTCTGTTAAACCAGGGAGAGTTCTCACCATTACAGGATAACGTTCTAATTTATCTATGATATTAAATCGATCAGAGCGAGAAGCACTTGGCATTGCAATTAATACCTCATCTACTTTAAATTTATTAATTAAATTCTCAATATTATTCACAGAGTGAACGTTTAAGCCACTAATATTGTTTCCTTCCAGATCTTTATTATCATCAATAAACCCAACTGGAACAAGCACATTGGAATCACTAAGTGCTGAAGCTAGCTGAACTCCAGCACTGCCTGCTCCATAAATTAAAACTCTACTTTTGCTATCATCTAAATTTTCTAAATTTTCTAAATTTTTTGCAGATCTATTATTAAAGTATGAAAATTTAATAAAATCATTAAAGAGATAACGCGCAAAAATTCTAGTTCCAACAATTACTATTAATGCTAATAACCAATTTATAATTGAAACTGATCGTGGAAAAATATCAATAAAAAAACCTTTTTCTTGAATAAAATCAGTACGCATAAAAGAGCTAAATAAACCCCATAGTAGTGCATATAAAGACACTGCTAGAAATAAAAACCACAAGGATCTTATATCAATATGACGAACAACAGATTTATACAGACCAAATTTTGAAAAGATGGTAATTCCTATAATTGGTGCAGCCAATATAAGTCTAATCGTGTCATCTTTTGGTAAATAAAATAGATCTAAACGAATTGAATATGATGCCCATAGTATTAAAATTAACAATATACTGTCTGTAAATACCATTATTAGCTGCTTAGAAAGTCTTGAAAGATTTGATAATTTACTTAACATATTTTATTTAGTTGCCAGTTTCATAACTGAAGTAATAGCTTTGCATGTTTGATGAATTTCATCTTTTGACAAAGTTGGATGAACTAAAAACATTAATGAGGTTTCTCCTAGCTCTTTTGCATTAGCCAATCTTTTTTTTGGTCTAAATTCAGTTTTATCAAAAGCTTTTTCTAAATACACTTCAGGACAAGCTCCGTGATAACAAGGTACACCTAATGAATTTATTTCTTTAATAATTTTGTCTTGATCCCATTTATTTTTTAATTCATTTGATTTAACAAATACATAACATTTAAAAGCAGCATGATCGATATGATTTGGGATATCTGGTACACGTAAACCTTTACACTTCTTTGCTGTATCCCATATTTTATAAGCATTTGTAATACGATTAGTACGCCAATTTTCCATTCTTCTTAATTGTATTCTTCCAATCACTCCTTGCATTTCTGTCATACGCCAATTAGTTCCGAAAGACTCATTTACCCATCTAAATCCATCTGGATGTTTTCTTTCATATACAGCTTCATAGCTTTTACCATGATCTTTATAAGACCACATCTTACTCCATAAAGATTTATCATTAGTGGTTACCATGCCCCCTTCACCACCAGTGGTCATAATTTTATCTTGGCAAAAACTCCAACAACCAATATTTCCAATTGATCCAACTGACTTACCTTTATATTTAGCGCCATGTGCTTGTGAGCAGTCTTCAATAACATATAAATTAAATTCATTAGCTATATCCATAATTTCATCCATTTCGCATGGCCAACCTGCTAAATGAACACAAACAATAGCTTTAGTTTTGCTTGTAATCATTGATCGAATAGTTTCAGGTGTAATATTTTGAGAATTCAAATCTACATCAGCAAAAATGGGAATTGCACCAGCATTTACAATTGATGTAACTGAAGCAATATAAGTACGAGCAGTAACTATGACCTCATCACCAACACTGATGTCTAAAGCTTTGAATGCACTATCCAACGCTAATGTTCCATTTCCAAGAGCTATCGCGTACTTAGAATTTGACCATACCGCAAACTCTTTTTCAAATTCACGACACTCATTTCCAGTCCAATAATTTACTTTATTGGATAACAAAACATTTTTAACAGCATCTGCTTCTTCTTCAGAAAAGGATGGCCAAGATGTGAAACTAGTATTTAACATTCATAAATCTCATTAAGATTATTTATATAAAAATCTGGTAAATATTCTTTATTAATCTTATCAATATTTTGTGAGTGAATATTTTTTTTGTCACCCTTTAAACAGATAGATGTCCATTCAAGAGCATTAGGAGAGACAAAATCCTTTGATGGATTATCTGCTACATAACAGAATTGATCACATGTGTTATATTTTTTCATAATAGACAAAAACCTTAAGTTGTCTGGTTTTAATGAATTCCATTCTTCAGATATAAATAATGGTATCTTTATTAGGCCTAATGACTCAACTTTTAATCGTTGACTAATTGAGTAACCATCTGTGAGAATTACAACATATTTAAACTCGCTTAATGCAGATTTAATAAAATTTTTAGTTTCTAATGTTAATTTGATATCTGGTTTATGATAACGATACATCATAATAAATGACTCCTTAATCGAAACAGGCAATTTCAAAATATTAATCAATTCTAAATAAACATCTTTTATACCTTGATCTCTTAATTCTAGTAATTTTCCATTTAAGTTTATATCGTAAAGTCTTAAAACTTGATCTTCAATATATTTTAAACCAGAAGTTTGATAATCATACTCTTTATAAAGAGTGTCATCTAAATCTAAAACTAGACACGTATTTTTAGGATTTATAATCATTAACAAAAACATTTGAATCATATCTTAACATCAGTAGATTATCTTCCCAATTATCTACAAAGTTTATATCTTCATTTAAAATATATTCTTGAATTATCATTTTTGGGAAATTAGCACCTGCTGCATAAGATAATGGATACCCCCCACCAAACCTAGGATTTATCTCTATAGCCTTAAACAATTTCTCTTTTAAGTTAACAAACAATTGTAAATTAATACAACCTCTAACACCTTTTAAATTTTGTAATTTATCTTTTAAATAATCATAAACAATGCCTTTTGATGTAACTCCTTTGCTTATTTCTCCTGCTCTTGTTTCAATTCTAAATCTAGGAACTAATGATTTTAGTTCTCCCAATTTATCAAAATAAATATCAACTGTATATTCATCGTAACTATTTGGAACAAGCTCCATGAACATATTTTTAGGATTATCTAGGATATCTGCAGTTAGCATAGACTCATTATTTAATATAAATGCCCCAATACTACAACTACCGTCATATGGTTTTACAAAACAAGGGTAGGTTAATTTTTTTTTTTCATAAATGTCTGGCGTTTTAATATCAATTTTATTTAACAAATCAGCGGTAAGGTTTTTATTGCTACAAGCTTTAATTAAAGATGTATCAGATATTATTATATTTATACCAAGCTTAAGAAATTCTTCGCGATGTTCTGCTAAAGTTAATAATTCTGTATCAATAGTAGGGATAATTACTACAATCGAATTGTCAGCACATATCTTTTTTAAAAAACCTATATATTCTTTACTTGTAACTTTTGGTGCATGAAAATAAAGGTCAGCAACTTTACAAGCAGATGATAGTTCTGGATTAACATCGGTGCAAAATACTTTTAATTTTTTGTTTAATTTAGCACATTCTGTTTTGAACGAATTAACTAACTCAACCCTTCTACCAGCTGATGTTATAAGTATATTGCTCATTTTTTAGTTCCCTTAAATGGTGGCATGGTAGCATCATCTTTTGCAGAAATTCCATCACGCATAATTACTTTCTTTATTGTTAAAAATAATATTTTTATATCAAGCCAAAGAGATTGATTATCAACATACCACACGTCCAAGTCAAATTTTTCATCCCAGTTAATTGTATTACGTCCATTCACTTGAGCCCATCCCGTGATACCAGGTTTAACTTCATGACGTCTAGCTTGTATAGTGGAGTACAAAGGTAAGTATTGTGCAATAAATGGACGTGGACCTACCAAACTCAAATCACCTTTTAAAACATTCCATAAGCTAGGCAACTCATCCAGACTTGATGATCTTAAAAATTTTCCAAATTTGGTAAGTCTGACTTCATCAGACAAGAGCATACCATTTTTATCACAATCACCAGTCATTGTTCTAAATTTAAATATATTAAATATTTTTCCATTTAATCCTCCACGAGGTTGCTTAAATAAAATTGGAAAATTAAA
>CAJQSZ010000020.1 GCA_905618805.1 uncultured Candidatus Pelagibacter sp. | reverse complement strand
AATAAATTTTTCTATATTATTTTTTGTCAAAATAATCTTTTTTGAAAAATCTGTATATAAATCAAATCCTTTATTTGACTTGTAAATAATAAAAGGTTTTTCTGAATTATTTAGATCTTCTAGGTAATTTTTTTTAATCAATTTACTATTCTGTTTTTAATCTTAAAACTGCTTGTTCCTTAATTGGTAAATGTATTATTGCTGCAAAAACAGATAATGCAATTGCTAAATACCAAGCGTAATCATATGAACCATATAGGTCGTGAAATAATCCTCCTAAAAATGCTCCAAAGAATGAACCTATTTGATGACTTAAAAAAACTATTCCATATAATACCCCTAAATATTTTGTTCCAAAAATATGGGCGACTATACCACTGGTTGCTGGCACAGTTGAAAGCCACAAAAAGCCAAAACTTGCACCAAAGATAAATGCATTAATGTTACTTGCTGGTAAAAATATAAATAAAATTATCGAAACACCTCTTAATGCATAAATAGAGCTTAAAATAAATTTTTTACTAATTTTTGTAGAAAGATATCCACTTAATAAAGAGCCAAATATATTAAATAGGCCAATTAAGGATAAAATTGCAGCAGCTGTCCAGCTTTCTAGGCCTCTATCAATTACATATTTTGGAACATGGGCTCCAACTAATGTTATATGAAAACCACAAACAAAAAAACCAGATGAGAGAAGAATGAAGCTTTTGTTTTTAAAGGCCTCTTTTAAAGCATCAAAGATACTTTGATCGTCGGGTTTCTCAATGGTTTGAGCTGTAAAAGGAGATCTCACAAAAAAAGCTACAATGAGTCCAATAAACAGAAAAACCATAAATACAGACAATGTGTTTACCCAGCCATTTTTAATTAAAGAGTAGTTTGTGTAGAGTGGAGATATAAAGTATCCAAATGATCCAACAGCCGTCACAATGCTCATTGCTATAGTTCTATTTGATAATGGAAAATGTTTACCGACTATAGCCATAGGAATACTTATTGCAGTACCACCCAACCCTATTCCAACTAAAATCCCTAAATCTAATTGAAAAAAAAGTCCAGTATTAGGTCCTGAATATAAAAAATAAATTCCTAGTATGTAAAAAATAAAAGCCAAACAGATTGCCTGATGTCCACCATATTTGTCTGCAATTGCTCCAAATATAGGTCCCGTTAATCCCCACATCAGCATTTGAATACCAATAGCTAAGCCAGATTGAGTGATTGAAATATTTAGATCATTTTTAAAATGAAAGAAAAATAAACCAAAAGTTTGTCTAACACCAAGTGAAATTAAAACAACTATACAGGCTGCTATTAAAGTTATTAGAGCTGTTTTATTTTTTATAAATTTTTCAGAACTCATCTAACAAGTTTTAGAGATTTTTTTAGATCTTCAATTAAATCTTTTGGATCTTCTAAACCAATATGAAGTCTTACTAAATGCTCATCGTTTGCCAATTTTAAATACTGTCTATTACCTTGCTCTCGTTTATCTTGATATAGAGCTAAACTTTCAAATCCACCCCAACTATAACCATAACCAAATAATTTTAAAGAGTTGACAAATTTAATCACTGAGCCTTTATTTTTTGATTTAATTTTAAGACCCATTAACCCTGATGCACCTGAGTAATATTTTTTCCACATTCTAAAATTTAAAGAATCTTTTTTATGTGGATACAAAAGTTTTATATTTTTATATTTGTCTAAAAAATCTGCAACTTCTTTTGCATTTTTTTCATGTTTATCTAAACGAATATCTAGAGTTCTTAGTCCTCTTGTAATTAAATAAGCATCATCAGGTCCTAGTCTTAAACCTGTAACCTTATTTGCTTGGTCAACTTCTTTAAAAACTTTCTTATTAACAGCAAGACTTCCTCCCATTACGTCTGAGTGTCCAGAATAATATTTGGTAGCAGATACGATCGACATATCAAAACCTAATTTAATAGGCTTTAAGAAATATGGAGTTCCCCAGGTATTATCTATAGCTGTTAAAACTTTATTTTTTTTTGCAATTGATAATATTTTACCTAAATCTTGAAAGTCGAAAGAATTACTACCTGGGTTTTCAACAAATATTAATTTTGTTTTCTTTGTTATGTTTTTTTCTAAAGTTTTTAGGTTGTGTGGATTATAAAAAATTGTTTTTATATTAAATTCTTTTAAAAAATCTTGCGTTAATATTCTTGTTGGTGTGTAAGTAGGGTCCGCAACAATTATTTCATCACCTGGTCGCACAACACTAAAAATTGCTAAAAAAACAGCTCCAAAACCAGTTGGTGTTAAAAATACATGATGACATTCTTCCATTGTTCTTAATATTTTTGAAAGAATGTGGGTTGTAGATGTACCCTGTCTTCCATAGTCAAAATGACCACCCGTAGGATCTTTTTTAGCCTTATCTTGTGTTTTTCTAATATCTTGCATAGATTTAAAAATTATAGTTGATGCTCTTACGACTGGAGGGTTAACTGACTGATTATGGTAATCTTTTGCAGTATGTTTTAAAAAGGTTTTAAAGGATTTAGGCATAAAAAATTTGATAAGTTCATTCTAGAATGCTATATCCCTGCCATTACGTCAATAAAATTATAAATAGGAAAATATGGGTTATCCAAAGAAACATAGAGGTCGAAGAAAACAGGGCTCTAAAAAAAGAAGAGCTAAAAGAAAAAATAAAAAGAAATAGATAGTTTTAGTTTTTTGATCAGATGTTATTTTCTTTCAGTCATATAAATCGTTTAAGAATAATAAGTTTTTGGCTTTTTTTAATACCCTTGTGTGCATTAATTTTCTCTTTACTTTTTCACAATCTAATACTTGATTTCAATTTTTCATCAAAATTAACTAGGTTTAATGTGTCTCTTCCTAAGACTATAAATTGTACTAAAGAAAATCTTTATTGTGTAGACCCATACATGAATTTACCTTCAAAAAATTATGAAACATTTGATGATTGCAATACACATCTGGTTACACAATATTTTATAAGTAATGGTAAGATAGTTAGCTCAGATCACGATTATGCGTTTGTTTCAGGTTTAGTATCAGTTGAGGTAAAAGAGTTTTTGTTACTTAATGGTGCGATTGGTGGACGCCAAATGACAAAAAACTTTAATGATCTATGGAATAAAGTTCAAACACCAGAAAATATTAACCTATCTATGGTTTATTATCAACAGAAAGAGTTAGACAAACAGTGTATAAAAAATTCAAAGCTTTATTTTTTATATAAAATTTTTCCAAAACCTTTTTATATTATAGAAAATATTAAAAATAATAA
>CAJQSZ010000019.1 GCA_905618805.1 uncultured Candidatus Pelagibacter sp. | reverse complement strand
TTTTGATAAGATTGCAAATATAATTTTAGATTATAGAATATTAAAAGCAGAGGATAAAAGAAAAAGAAAAATAGACGAGATTGAAAAAAAAGAAAAAGAAAGAATATTATTACAAAAACTAAAATCACAAGAAGAGGAAACTCAAACCAAATTCAAAGAAAAAGCTTTGAAAGAAGAAATTAAATTAGAAAAAGAAAGAGCAAAGGATATAAAATTATTTTTACGTAAAGAGCAAGCCTTAGTTAGAATTGAACAGGCAGAAAGACAAAAGCAATTTTTAAGACAATTACAGTTAGAAAAACAAATTGAAAAATTTAGAATAAGAGAAGTTAAAGAACTTGAAAAATTAGAAAAAATCTCTTTAAAGGAAAAAAGAGAGGATTATGCGGGACTTCAGGAAAGAATAGAAAAATTAAAAGATAAATACAGAGTTATAAGAGACCAAAAAATTAGAGAAAGAGTGGAAGCCCTGGGTGTTAAAATCCAAGGAGATGAAGATAGAGAAACTTTATTACAAAAAGAAAAGGAATATAAATTTGCTAGACAAAAAATTGAACTTTCACTAGAAAGTTTTTATAGAAGTGCAAGCAGCTTAGTGTTTCAGCTCAATAAACGTCATATCACTAGACACATGTCTATTTTTAGATGTATTGATCGAAGATTTGAAACAGGAGAAATTTTTATAAAATGGGATGAAGCAGCAGATGATGAGTGGTTACTTTTAATCTATATCAAAAATAATTCACCAGATGAAGGAATAGTTATTGAAGATAAATCGAATCCAGAAAAAAACTTCTCACACGATTTCAAAGCAAATGAAATATTCAAAGCTTCTGATTTAATGGTTGATTCATTGACTCAATTAATCGCAAGTAAAAGAGCTAAAAAAGATTAAATCAAATACTTTCTTCTTTGATTAATTTTTCGATTTCAGGAATTAATTCACCACTTCTGAAAGTAGGATAAAATTCTAATGCTCTTTTTAAACTTATGATGGCTTTTTCATATTCATGAAGTTTTATAAAAATACGTGCTTGTCCAGATAGTGCCCCAAAGTGTCTTGACTCAATTGCTAAGACTTTTTCTATATCACTTAATGATTTTTTATATTGTTTCATTAAAAAAAATACTGTTGCTCTTTTATTCCAAGCCTCAGACCATTCAGGGTCAGTGGCTAGTATGTTGTCAAAAATTTTTAAAGCATAATCATAATTTCCATATTGTATAAGTTCTGCTCCAAGTTCTAACTTTTCAGTTAATCTAATATCTTTTGGATGTTTATTCCAAATAGACCATATTTTATTTTCTAAAAATTCTGCTGTTTTGGAGTTATTAACTTTTTCTAATTGATCAAAAAGTTCATTAAGAATATTTTTTTGTGATGAGTGGCCTGGTAAGAAAAAAATATGAGTTAAAAATAGGGCTATAAAAATTCTAAAGAAACTCATTTAGAAAATATAGATTAATAAATATCACTACTCAATAGTGAAAATTTTATTTTAAAAGTTGTCCCTTATTTTTATGATATAGGAAAAAAGCAGCAATTTCATAAAAAAAAGAAAAAAGGTTAAAAATTATTGGTGTTTTAAAAAATTTATAGAGAAATCTATATTTAGGAATTTTTTTCCAAACTAATAAAAAAGCTTCTGCACCATCAATTACCTTTTCTCCATCTTTAATATGTAGTCTTCTCAAAAGATCTTTATCATTTTTTTGAGTTTCTATTTCAGCAGTTTTATTATCTGTAATATCAATCCACTCTATGCCTTCAATATTTTGTTTTTTATATAAATTTATTTCTGCTCGACAAATATTACATGAATTATTAAAATAGACCTTCACAGTTTATTTTTTTTCTTTCCAGGCAGTCATTCCACCCGTCATGTTTTTTACATTTTTTATTCCCATATATTGCATTGTTTTTGTTGCAAGAGTACTTTGACCGCCAAGTCCACAAAATACCACATATTCTTTATCTGGATTATTTTTAAACATTTCATTTTCTAAAGGACTACCGTCTGCTAAATAAAATTCCAGTAAGCCTCTTTCTAAATTAACTGCATTACCTATTGTTTCTGTACAAAAACTACTTTTATCTCTGACATCTATAAATTGAACGTTTGGATCATTTAATTTCTCTTTAGCTTCGTCTACAGAGATATTCGTAATTTCATTGGAAACCTTCATTAATTCATCAAATTTTTTCATTTTTATTATCCTTTATTTATTAATTAGTAAAATTACATAGAATTAGCTACTTTGTATATGTGCGAAATACACCAATTGAAAAAATAATTATAAGTACTATTTGGTTAGTATGACTGATTTTTTTAACAAAACAGACTTATCAAGAAATGATGCAGAAAAAATTATTTCTGAAACACTAAATAACTGTGATGATGGTGAGCTCTATTTAGAGAATTCAAAGAGCGAGTCAATTGTGTTAGATGATGATAAAATCAAAAGCTCTACTTACAGTTCTGATTTAGGTTATGGTTTAAGGGCTGTTACTGGAGAGGTTGTTGCATATTCTCATTCTAATGAAATTTCAAAAGATTCTTTAAAGCAATCAGCTAACAATTTAAGCTCAACTTTGAAATCACAAAAAGGTGTCTATAATCATGAGATACCCAAGACAAATGAAAAATTTTATAAAAATATTAACCCAATAGAAGAAAAATCACTTCAATCAAAATTAGAACTTTTAAAAGAAGTTAATAATTATACAAGAGCAAAAGGTGGCATAGTTCAACAAGTAACAGCAAGTTTTTCTGGAGAGCATAAATCTATAGAAATAATTAGATCGGGCGGTGAAGTATTAACAGACGTTAGACCTTTAATCCGCTTTAATGTTTCGGTGATGCTTGAAAAAAATGGCAAAAAAGAAACAGGAGTGTATGGAATTGGTGGAAGACAGTCATATGACGAGTACCTAAAGGATGATAATTGGAAAAAAGTATGTGATGAAGCATTTAGAATTGCTTCAGTAAATTTAGAAAGTAAACCTGCACCAGCTGGTGAAATGAAAGTAGTTTTAGGCCCAGGATGGCCTGCAATACTTATCCATGAAGCGATAGGTCATGGTTTAGAAGGAGATTTTAATAGAAAAAAAACCTCTGCATTTCATAATTTAATGGGTCAGAGAGTTGCAAGTGAAGGAGTTACAATTGTTGATGATGGAACTTTACATAATAGAAGAGGAAGCCTAACAATTGATGATGAAGGAACTCCTACAGAAAAAACAGTCTTAATTGAAAATGGGATATTAAAAAATTTTATGCAAGATCGTTTGAACGCAAGATTGATGAATACTAGATCTACAGGAAGTGGCAGAAGAGAAAGTTACAAGCATGTAGTTCTTCCTAGAATGAGAAACACCATGATGTTGAATGGAAAATATACTCAAGAAGAAATGATTAAATCAGTTGATAAAGGGATATTTGCAGTAAGTTTTGGTGGTGGTCAGGTAGATATTACATCGGGTAAATTCGTATTTAATTGTACAGAGGCTTATGAAATCATAAATGGTAAAATAGGTGCTCCAATCAAAGGTGCAACATTAATTGGTGATGGTCCATCAATCTTAAAAGAAGTCTCATTAGTTGGAAATAATATGATGCTTGATCCAGGTATTGGAACTTGTGGAAAAGCAGGACAGGGTGTGCCAGTTGGAGTCGCTCAACCTTCAATCTTGATTGATAAAATGACAGTTGGTGGAACTCAATTATAAATCACATGGTTAAAGATCAAGATTATTTAAAAAAAACAGCATCTTTTTGTATAGATTTAGCAAAAAAATTAGGTGCAACAGATGCGACAGCAGTAGTAGGGCACTCAATTTCTGAAACAGTTAATTTTAGAAATAGAAAATTAGATGAGTCTGACAGATCAGATAGTTTGGGAGTTGGATTAGAAACTTATATTGGTAAAAAGAAATCTGGTATTACATCATCAAATCTCAATGAAGATAATATTAGAACCTTAATAGAGAGATGTATTGAAACAACAAAGATTACACCAGAGGATGAGTTTAATTCTTTGCCAGATAAAGATTTGCTTGCAACAAAAATTAACGATTTAAACTTATATGATGATGATCATATAGAGAATAATGAAAAAATTGAATATTTAAAAGAAGCTGAGGAAGCAGCACTTGAAAAGAAAGAAATTATTAATACAGAAACTAGTTTTTCAGAGTCTAAATCTAACTTTATATTAGCAAGCAGTGATGGTTTTTTAAATGGGTATAAGTCTTCATCATTCTCATCATCTTGTGTTGCTGTTGCAAAAAATGCCAATAATAATATGGAGAGAGATTATGAATTTACAAGCACCTGCCACTTACATGATATGCTTAGACCAAATCAAATTGGATCATTGGCTGCTAAAAAAACAATTCAAAAATTAAATCCCCAAAAAATAGAAAGTGAAAAAATAAGCATTATTTTCGATAGAAGAATTTCAAAGGGAATGTTAAGTGTCTTAGCAAGCGCAATATCGGCCTCTTCTATAGCAAGAGGAACCTCATTTTTAAAAGATAAAATAAATGAAGAAATATTTTCAAGCTCAATAAATATTTATGACAAGCCTGATATAGTTAAAGGATTAGGCTCTAAGTATTTTGATAGTGAGGGAGTTAAAACCAAGGAATTAAAATTAGTGGATCAGGGTGTTTTAAAGCATTATCTGGTTGATACTTATTATGGAAAAAAATTGAATCTAAAATCAAATGGCAGAAGTGGAGGAACAAGTAATTTATATTTTGAAAAAGGATCAATCTCGTACAAAAATCTTTTAAAGTTAAACCAAAAAACATTATATATTACTGAAACAATTGGTCATGGAAGTAATTTAGTTACCGGAGACTACTCTGTAGGTGCAACAGGGTTCATGGTGGAAAATGGAGTATTTAAATACCCTGTTAGTGAAATTACTATAGCTGGAAATTTTAATGACATGTTTAAAAATATAACTTTAGCAGATGATCTTGAGTTTAAATACTCCACCAATGCTCCAACTATGTTAATAGAAGGTATGGTTGTTGCGGGAAAATGAAGGACTTCTGCATTATTGGGTCAGGTATTTCAGGATCTACAATCGCCCACACTCTTAGTAAAAAATACTCATTAGATGTCTATGATAAGGCAAGAGGTGCTGGAGGAAGATCATCCAATAAGAAGTTTAACAAGAATGAAAGTTTTGATCATGGTGTTCAGTATATTTCTCCAAAAAATAGCCAATTTAAAAGATTTATTAATAATCTTATTGCAAAAAAGATAGTAAAAAAATGGCCCGGGAAACATGTATTTTTAAATAAAGATAAGAAGGAAGATAAAAAGCATATTAAAATAATTGGAAACAAAGGAAATAATTCTATCAGTAAATATCTATTAAAAGATATTAACTGCATTTTTAATACTGAGCTTACAAAAATTAAAAATAAAGATAAGGTTTGGGAGCTAGATTTTTCTGATGGTACTAAAAAATTTTATAAATCTTTGATATTAACCTGTCCATTTCCTCAATTAAAAAGACTCTCAAAAAAATATATCAAACATTCGTTTATTAATAAAAAAGTTAAGATGGATGCAAATATCACGGTCATGATAGTAACCAAAAAAGTAAGACCAAAGATTAGTAGTTATTTTTTCTCTGATCCAATTCTTGGGTGGGCTGCATATGAAAATAGTAAAAAAAGATTTAAAAGCGATTATGATTTATGGACGTTACAGAGTACTTATAAATGGGCAAATAAGTTAATAAATAAAAATAAAATCAATAAAATAGATAACGCTAAAATATTAATTAACAAATTTTTTGAGCTTACAAATTTTGAAAAAAATAAAATTTTTCATATTAAGAATCATGGATGGAAATATTCATCAAATTCTAAAGCATTAAAAATTAAAAGTTACTGGAATAGTTCCATTAGGCTTGGAGCTTGTGCTGATTGGTTCGTAGGTCCAAGGCTTGAGTCTGGTTGGTTGAGTGCTAAAGATCTATCTTTAAAAATTAAGAAGTAAATTTTTATTCAAAACTTTTCAATCTATATTCCCATTCACCCATTCTTGAATACTTTACTTTAATAATTAGACCTGTATTTTTATCAAGCCAAATGTCAAAATTTAACTTTTTATCATCAGGAAGGTTTTGGTTTTTGGATTTAAGTTTAAAGTGCTCAGCTTCATAACTTTTTCCATAAAGCTCAACTTTTTCTTTTGCAATAAATGTTAAAACTTGCTCTTTAATACTGCCTGAGACAGGACTAATTTGACTTTCTGCCTGTAGTAATTTGTGATTCCACCAGTTCCCTATAATATTATCTTTACTTGCCTCACCTGAATATGAAGATCCTTTAATTATAAATTTATTTTTTAAGGTATTTAACTCAAGATTTACAAATTTTTCTTTTTTATTTTGTTTTGTTTTAGAGTGAAAAGAAATTAGTTTATCATTTTTATATTTTTCTTCTCCGTAGCCCTCAATATCAAATATAGTGGCACCCAATAATTTTACAGTAATTTTGATTTGATTGGTTACTCGAACCTCATCATTTTTAGTTTTAAAAAAATAATAATTATATCCAATCAATTCATTGTTTCTAAAAATTTCCATCTCAATTTTCTTAAAATTTTTATAATGAGAAATATGAGCATTTAAATTTGTAGAAAAAAAAAGAAATAAGATAATATTTATAAAAATTTTTTTCATAGTAACAATAAGAATAATAGACTTTCTTTTATTGTTAAAGTGTATAATTACTTAAGGTATGTTTTTGTCTATAAAAAATGTACCTAAAGTTTCATGGAGTTCAGATAAACCTTTTAATCTGAAACCAAAAATTTCAACATCTTTTTTTTTATGCTTTGGTTTAATTGTATTTGGATTAGGTGAGGGATTGTTAATTGTTTCAGCAGCAGGAGCTTCACCATGGAGTGTTCTTGCACAAGGCATTCATTTAAACATTAATCTTTCTGTTGGAATAATAACTATACTAATAAGTATAGTTGTCTTACTTTTTTGGCTTCCGTTAAATCAAAAACCTGGAATTGGAACAATCTTAAATGCATTAATTATTGGTCTGATGATAGATTTCTGTATCAAGTTTGTGCCAACACCAGAAAATTATATTACCCAATTATTGTTAGCCATCATAGCTGTATTTATAGTTGGATTAGGTGGTGGTATATACCTGGTTGCAAATTTAGGGCCCGGACCAAGGGACGGACTAATGATAGGAATACAAAAAAAAACAAACTTACCTATAGCGGCTGTTAGAGCTTCTTTAGAAATTACCGTAATGTCTATTGGGTGGTATTTAGGTGGAACAGTTGGAATAGGGACGCTATTGTTTGCTTTGGGAATTGGCCCAGCAGTTGCTTTTGGACTGTTTATTGTTAGAAAATTTTTTAATTAAAGGGGTGTTCCAGATTTTTCGTTCTTTTTTCTATCAGTAGGATTAAGAATAGCCTTTCTTAATCTAAGAGACTTAGGAGTAATTTCTAAAGCTTCATCAGTATTTAGCATACTTAATTGTTCTGCAATTGACATTTGTCTAACTGGAGTAAGAACTACGTTTTCATCAGTACCTTGAGTTCTCATGTTTGTTAATTGTTTACCTTTCATAACGTTGATAATCATATCGCCTGGTTTTGGAGCCAATCCAACAATCATTCCTTCATAAACAGGATCGTTATGAGTTACAAACATTTCTCCCCTTGCTTGTAGGTTAAATATTGCAAAGGCTACAGCTTTTCCATTAGCCATTGAAATTAAAGCGCCATTTTTTCTTCCATCCATTTCGCCTTCAAATTTTCCATAACCATGAAATATTCTGTTAATTACACCAGTACCTTTTGTTAAAGTTAAAAATCTACTCGTGTAACCCATCAGACCTCTAGTTGGTGCGTGAAAGATTAGTCTTTTTTTATCTTTTCCAGTATCTTTAAGATCAAGTAATTTACCTTTTCTTCTATTCATTGAGTCAATAATTTTTGAAGAAAATTCTTCATCTAAATCAACGGTAATTTCTTCGATAGGTTCCATTCTGTTTCCACTCTCATCTTTTTGGTATAAAACTTTTGGAGGGCTTACTGTCATCTCAAAACCCTCACGCCTCATTTGTGTTAATAAGATCTCAAGCATCAATTCACCACGCCCACTAATTACAAATGCATCAACATTATTATTTTGTGAAAAACTAATTCCAACATTATTCTGTGCTTCTGTAACCAATCTATCTCTAATTTGTGTGCTAGTTAATTTTTTTCCTTCTGTTCCAGCTAAAGGAGAACTATTTACACTTATAGTAATAGACATTGTAGGTGGATCTATGGGTGTTGCATGGATTGGTTCAGTTACCTCTAGATCACAAATAGTATCTGCTACGTTAGCTTTTTCTAAACCTGCAATTATAACAATGTCTCCAGCTTCTCCAACCTCAATAGGAACTTTTTTTGTTCCTTCGTATCTAAAAATTTTAGTTAATCTGCCCTCATCAACTTTTTCACCTTTAAGATTTATTGCCTTAATAGGTTGATTAGCCTTTGCAGTTCCTTGAGATATCTTTCCAACCAAACTTCTACCTAAAAAGCTATCCGCATATAGTAGAGTAGATAACATCGCAAAAGGTTTATTTTTATCAAGTTCTGCAGGGTTAACATGTTCTATAATTAGATCTAATAATGGATGAAGATTTTCTCTTGGCCCATCAACTTCTTTGCTTGCCCACCCAGATCTTCCACTTGCATATAAAACTGGGAAATCTAACTGCTCTTCATTTGCATCTAAACTTACAAATAAATCAAAAGTTTCGTCTAAAACTTCATCAGCTCTTTGATCAGCTTTATCTAATTTATTAATTATGACGATTGGTCTTAAACCTTGTTTAAGAGCTTTTGCTAAAACAAATTTTGTTTGAGGCATAACACCTTCTGCAGAATCGATAAGTAGTAATGCTCCATCTGCCATACTTAAAACTCTCTCAACTTCAGCAGCAAAATCTCTGTGCCCAGGTGTATCAATAATATTAATTCTTGAATCTTTCCAATTAATTGAAGCAGGTTTGGCTAGAATAGTAATTCCCCTTTCTTTTTCTAGCTCACCAGAATCCATCAATCTTTCATCAACAACTTCATTTTCTCTAAATGAACCACTCTGTTTCATAAGAGTATCGATCATAGTTGTCTTACCATGGTCGACGTGTGCGATAATAGTGATGTTTCTAATATTATTAGCCATAATTTGTGGTTCTTATACATTAAATGTCTTATTTGAAAACTTAAAAAAGCTAATGTTTAAAAAAAATCAGCTCTTGTCATTAGTTTAAAAACCTATAGATATCCCCCTATAAATTAGACGTATTAAAGGATTAAGCAGATATCTCCTTAAATTGAAAAATCTAAATACTTAAATGGAAAACTTTAAATTACTAAAAATAGAAGATTCGTTAAAGAATTCATTGGAAAAAATGAAGTTTACGAAACCAACGCCAATTCAAGCTATGGCAATACCGGTAGCATTAGAGGGAAAAGATGTCTTGGGAACAGCACAAACTGGAACTGGAAAAACATTAGCTTTTAGTATTCCTCTAATTAATAAATTGATATTAGATAAAAATGCATTTGCATTAGTCATGTGTCCAACAAGAGAGTTAGCCAGTCAAGTATTGGCAGCAATTAAGAGCATTATTAGTGATAAAATTAATATTAAAACAGCTTTGCTTATTGGTGGAGAGGCAATGCAAAAACAACTTAGACAACTAGGCAATAGATCTAGAATAATTGTTGGAACACCAGGAAGAATTAATGACCACTTAAAAAGAAAAAGTTTAAATTTATCAGCTACAAAATATTTAGTATTAGATGAAACTGATAGAATGTTGGATATGGGCTTTACTCCTCAAATAGAGATGATTTTAAAATTTGTACCAAAAGATCACCAAACTTTATTATTTTCTGCAACTTTACCTCAAAATATTGTTAGAATCTCTGAAAGATATTTAAACAAACCTCAAAGAATTTCTACAGGCTCAACATCAGTGCCTATTGCAAAAATTAAACAAGAAACACTTCAGGTGTTTAAAGAAAATAAATATGATGAGTTGGTAGATCAATTTATAGCAAGAAAAGGATCAATTTTAGTTTTTGTTAAGACTAAAAGAGGTGCTGACAAAATGGTTAAACGCCTTAAAGAAGAAGGTCATTCAGCTGATGCTATTCATGGAGATCTTCGTCAGAGTAAAAGAGATCGTGTAATTACCTCGTTTAGAAAAGGTCTTAAAAGAATATTAATTGCAACTGATGTTGCCGCAAGAGGATTGGATATTCCTTTAATCCAACACGTAATAAATTATGACCTTCCACAAGTACCAGAAGATTATGTACACAGAATTGGAAGAACTGCTAGAGCGGGCACAGAAGGTTCTGCTTTAACTTTCTTAACTCCTGATGATAGATCAATGTGGAATGAAATAAGCAAATTAATTGATCCAAACTTTAAACCTGCACCACGTGGAACACGAGGAGATTCAAGAGGAGGCAAAAAAGGAAAAGCTCCATATAATAAAAAAAGAAAATTCAGAGATGAGAATAAATCTAGCTATGGTAGATCAAGTTCATCATCAAGAGATGGAGAGAAAAAAAGTTTCGGTTACAAAGGAAAATCTAGTTTTGGTGATAAATCAAAACCATCTAGCTATGGTAGATCAAGTTCATCATCAAGAGATGGAGAGAAAAAAAGTTTCGGTTACAAAGGAAAATCTAGTTTTGGTGATAAATCAAAACCATCTAGCTATGGTAGATCAAGTTCATCATCAAGAGATGGAGAGAAAAAAAGTTTCGGTTACAAAGGAAAATCTAGTTTTGGTGATAAATCAAAACCATCTAGCTATGGTAGATCAAGTTCATCATCAAGAGATGGAGAGAAAAAAAGTTTCGGTTACAAAGGAAAATCTAGTTTCACTAAAAAAGACGACTCGAAACCAACTGGTTTCACAAATAACCCTAAATACTTTGGAAAAAAAACATCTGAAAGTTCACCAACTAGTAAAGAGAAAAAAAGCCCTGGTTTTGATGGAAAGAAGAAGTTTAAAAGTAGAAGTGATAGACCTAAAAGTTTTACCTTCAAAAAACATAGTCAAAAAAGAGCTAAAGTCTAAGATTTTTTAGACTTTTCTTTTTTATTTTTTCTTTTTTCTTTCAGGCTTAATTTTGGCTTCTTAGCAGTACTTGAGTCTTTAAATGATTTTCCACTGTATCTTTTTGACATATCTTAATCTTATAACAGCTTAATAAAAAAAAAAGCCACCTAAAAAGATGGCCTTTGAATTCTTTTTGAAAAGAATGGGATTACATTCTCATTCACTAGTTCAATAACTCTTAATTTACTTATCTTTTCTTAAAATTGCCCATCTATGTTCATCTATTTGTTCATCCAACGTTTATCTATAGTGCAGACATAAAAAAACCCCCGGAGTGTTAAACAACGGGGGTTTTTATAATTTTTAAGTCTAGATAGACGGGATTACATTCCCATTCCGCCCATGCCGCCCATGCCGCCCATTCCACCAGGCATTCCACCAGGCATTCCACCTGCACCAGCATCTTTATCATCTGGCTTATCAGCAATCATAGCTTCAGTAGTTACAAGCAATCCAGCAATTGAAGCCGCATCTTGTAGCGCTGTTCTAACAACTTTAACAGGATCTATGATACCTTTTGCAAACATGTCAACATACTCTTCATTCTGAGCATCATAACCTGTGTTCTTTTTATTTTGTTCAAGTAATTTTCCAACTACAACTGAACCATCAACCCCAGCATTTAAAGTTATTTGTCTAATAGGGGACTGTAAAGCTTTAGCTACTAATGCAACACCAGCTTTTTGATCGTCTCCTTTAACTTTAAGTGAGTCTAGGCTTTGTGAAGCGTATAAAAGAGCACAACCACCGCCAACTACTATTCCTTCTTCTACAGCAGCTCTAGTTGCGTTAAGAGCATCTTCAACTCTATCTTTTCTCTCTTTAACCTCTACTTCAGTTGCGCCACCAACTTTGATTACAGCAACTCCACCGGCAAGTTTTGCTAGTCTTTCTTGAAGTTTTTCTCTGTCATAATCAGAAGTTGTTTCTTCAACTTGTTTTTTGATTTGAACACATCTAGCTTCAATCTCAGATTTTTTGCCACTACCACTAATGATAGTACTATTATCTTTATCAACTTTTATTCTTTTACAAGAACCAAGGTCAGTAAGCTTAACATTTTCAAGCTTAACACCAATGTCTTCAGAAATAACCTGACCACCAGTTAAGATTGCAATATCGTCAAGCATTGATTTTCTTCTATCACCAAAACCAGGAGCTTTAACAGCAACAACTTTTAAACCACCTCTAAGTTTGTTTACTACAAGAGTCGCAAGAGCTTCGCCCTCAACATCTTCTGAAATAATCATTAGCGGTCTTCCAGCCTGAACAACAGCTTCTAAAAGTGGAACCATTGGTTGTAAGTTAGTTAACTTCTTTTCGTGTAATAAAATAAAAGGATTTTCTAACTCAGTAGTCATTTTATCAGCGTTAGTAATAAAGTATGGTGACAGGTATCCCCTGTCAAACTGCATACCTTCAACAACGTCTAACTCAGTTTCTATTCCCTTTGCTTCTTCAACAGTGATAACACCTTCATTGCCAACTTTTTGCATAGCTTTTGCAATCATGTTACCAATTTCCTTATCACCGTTTGCAGAGATTGTTCCAACTTGAGCAATTTCATCACTATCTTTTACTTTTTTAGCTGAAGAGATTAAACTGGTTTTAACATGCTCAACAGCTGCATCTATCCCTCTTTTAACATCCATAGGGTTCATACCTGCCGTTACATATTTTACACCTTCTTTAACTATTGCTTGAGCTAAAATGGTTGCTGTAGTTGTTCCGTCACCAGCTTCTTCATTTGTTTTGTTGGCAACTTCTTTAACCATTTGAGCACCCATGTTTTCAAATTTATCCTCTAAGTCAATTTCTTTTGCAACGGAAACACCATCTTTAGTAATTCTTGGTGCACCATAAGATTTGTCTATAACAACATTTCTTCCTTTTGGTCCAAGAGTAACCTTTACTGTGTTTGCAAGAATATCAACACCTCTTATCATTGCTGCTCTAGCTTCAGAGTCGAATTTTATAATTTTCGCCATTTTATTTTCTCCTTTAAATTAAAATTATTTTCCTGAAATACCCATAATGTCAGACTCTTTCATTATGCTGTATTCTTTACTATTGATTTTGATTTCAGTTCCAGACCATTTACCAAAAAGAACCTTGTCTCCAACCTTCACATCCATTGGAATTATTTTTCCATCTTCAGTTTTTGCTCCACCACCAACAGCAATTACTTTTCCTTCTTGAGGTTTTTCTTGAGCTGTATCGGGTATAATTATTCCTCCAGCAGTTTTCTCACTACTGTCTAAAACTTCTATTAGTACTCTATCGTGTAACGGTTTAAATTTCATAAATTCTCCTTTTAATATGCGACTCATATAGCTACTAGCCATACGATTTCAAGGTTAGTAAAAAAAATAAGTAAGGTAAAAAACCAGAGAAATTGTGTTTTTTATAAGTTATACCTCCCCTAATGACAAAGAATTTAGATAACGAAGGTTTAAAATCAATTATTGATAATTATGATATTTTTTATATCGATTTGTGGGGTGTCGTTCACAATGGAATAACTCTCCATAAAAGTGCAATTGAGACCTTAAAAGAAATTTCTAAAGCAAAAAAAGAATATGTCCTTCTAACTAATGCCCCAAGACCAAACAAAACAGTTAAAATATTTTTAGAAAAAATGGGAATGGACGAAGAAATTAGGGAAAAAGTTTATTCATCAGGAGAAGCTTCATTAAATTATCTTAAAGAAAATTACTTAGAGCAAAAATTTTATCACATAGGCCCCCCAAGAGATTTTGATTTATTTGTAGAATTTGAAAACAATAAAGGGAAAGACATATATGAAGTTACTTATTTGTTATGTACAGGCTTATTTGAAAACCAAGAGAAAAATTTAAATTATTATAAAAAATTATTTAAAGATCATATTGATAAAAAAATGATTTGCACTAATCCAGATTTAATTGTGGATAGAGGAAGTAAAAGAGAATTGTGTGCAGGGTCAGTAGCTTTGGTTTTTGAAAAATTAGGTGGAAAGGTAATATATTTTGGAAAACCTTTTCCTGAAGTATATAATCAATCAATTAATAATAAAAAAAAAAGAGCATTATCAATTGGTGACAACTTAAATACAGATATTAAAGGAGCAAATCTTTTAAATTATGATTCTCTTCTAATATCAAGTGGTGTTCATAAAAATGAAATAGAAAAAGATGGAATAGAAGCAGTAGCAAAGAAATATGGAGTTGTTGCAAATTTTATTCAAACTGAACTAAAGTGGTAAAATATGAAACTATATAAAAATTTTAATGTTTCTGGAAATCACAAAAAATCAATAATTCTCATTGGCAACTTTGATGGGATTCACAAGGGTCATCAAAAATTATTTAAATTAGCAAATAACTATAAAAAAAAATTTAAATTGAATGTGGGTGTTGTCACTTTTGAGCCAATGCCAAAAATGTATTTTAATAAGAAAATTAAAAATTTTAGACTTTCAAATATTAATCAAAAAAATAAAATGCTAAAGAGTTTAGGTGTAGATTTTATAGTTACAAAAAAATTTGATAAAAATTTTTCTAAGGTTAAATCAGATTTTTTTATTAAAGAAGTTTTATCTAAAAAATTAGAAGCAAAATATATATTTGTTAGTAATAATTTTAGATTTGGAAATAAAAGAGAAGGGAGTGTTAAACAATTAATTAAAAATGAAAAAATTTATGATTATAAGATAGTAAAACCACAACCATTAATATTAGGTAAGAAAGTTATATCATCAACATATATTAGATTTTTATTAGAAGAGGGTAATTTAAAAAAAGCTAATAAAGCTTTAACTAGAAATTGGGCAATTGAAGGGATTGTTCAAAAGGGTAGACAGCAAGGAAAAAAAATTGGTTTTCCAACCTGCAATATTGATATTAAGGATTATGTAATTGCAATGCCTGGGGTGTATGCAGTTAGTGTTAAACAAAAAAACTCAAAAAAATCTTTAAAAGCGATAGCAAATCTCGGTTATAGACCCACATTCAACCAAAAAAAAATTTTATTAGAGGTTCATATTTTTAATTTTTCTGGAAATCTTTATAATAAGTATTTATCAGTTGAGTTCATAAAATTTATAAGAAAAGAAAAAAAGTTTAATAATATTAATCAACTAAGAAAACAAATTCAAAGTGATTTAAAGATAGCTAAAAAAAATTAAAATGAGCAAAGAAAATATAAACCTTCCAAAAACAGCCTTCTCAATGAAAGCTAATCTACAAAAAAAAGAACCTGAAATTTTAGAATATTGGAAAAAAATTGATCTCTATAATGAGCTAAGAGCATTAAAGAACGGAAAGGAAAAATTTATACTTCATGATGGCCCTCCATATGCAAATGGAAATATTCACATGGGTACCGCTTTAAACAAAATTTTAAAAGATATAATTGTTAAATTTCATCAAATGGAGGGCAAAGATTCTGTTTACGTTCCAGGATGGGATTGTCATGGATTACCCATTGAATGGAAAATTGAAGAAGAATACAAAAAAAATAAAAAAAATAAAAATGAAGTGCCAATAACAGAATTTAGAAAAGAATGTAGGGCATTTGCAGAAAAATGGATTGAAGTTCACAAAACACAATTTAAGCGATTGGGTGTTATTGGTGATTGGGAAAATCACTATACTACTATGAGTTTTGATGCAGAAGCACAAATTGTAAGAGAGTTAGGTAAATTTTTAAAAGAAGGTAGTCTTTATAAAGGATTTAAACCAGTACTTTGGTCCACGGTAGAAAAAACTGCATTAGCAGATGCTGAAGTAGAATATCAAGATCATAAATCTGATACAATCTACACTGCCTTTCCAGTTACTAAATCTAATCTAAAAGAACTTGAAGGTGCAGAAGTCATTATATGGACTACAACACCTTGGACTATACCTGCCAATAAAGCCTTAGCTTATAATCAAGCTTTGGATTATTTGATAATCCAATTAGAAGATGATGGGAATTTTAAAAATAAAAAGATAGTAATTGCAGAAGCTTTATTAGAATCGGTTATTAAGGACTGTGATATTAAAAATTATAAGGAAATTAAAAAATTTAATGGAAAAGAATTTAAGGATACAATTTGTAGCCACCCATTTTTAGAACTTGGTTATGATTATGAAATACCAATGTTAGAAGCAAGATTTGTCACAACAGAACAGGGAACAGGAATTGTTCACTGCGCACCTAGTCACGGCCCAGATGATTTTAATCTTTGTTTAAATCACGGGATTAAAGCAATAGAGACTGTCGATGGGGACGGTAAATATACTAAAAACCTCCCTTTGTTTGAAGGGATACATATTTTTAAAGCAAACCCAATTGTGATCGAAAAACTTAAAGAACAAAAAAAACTATTATCAAATGGCGAATTAATTCATTCATACCCTCATTCGTGGAGATCAAAAGCCCCACTTGTTCATAGAGCAACACCGCAATGGTTTATTTCGATGGAAAGTCATGGTCTGAGGAAAAAAGCACTAAAAGCTCTTGATGAAACAACATTTTATCCAAGCAAAGGTAGAGAAAGAATAAAAGCAATGATTGAAACAAGACCAGATTGGTGTGTTTCAAGACAAAGAGTTTGGGGCGTGCCTTTGCCAATATTTACCCACAAAAAAACAAAAGAGATTTTAGTTGACGACAAAGTGAACGAGAATATTGCAAGTATTTATGAAAAAGAAGGTTCTGATTGCTGGTTTTCTGATAATCCACAAAGGTTTTTAGGGGACAAGTACAAAGCAGAAGATTATGATAAAACCAATGACATTGTAGAAGTTTGGTTTGATAGTGGATGCACACACGCATTTGTTTTAGAAAAAAGAGAAGACCTCCAATGGCCTGCATCAATGTATCTGGAGGGATCTGACCAACATAGGGGTTGGTTTCATTCATCACTGTTAGAGTCGTGTGGAACAAGAGGAAGAGCACCATACGAGTCAATTTTATCACATGGCTTTGTTGTAGATGGCAAAGGTCTCAAGATGTCAAAATCTTTAGGAAATGTAATTGCACCTGAAGATATTTTAAAAAAATATGGAGCTGACATCTTAAGAATATGGGTTGCTTCATCCAATTATGCTGAAGATCTGAGAATTGATTTTTCTATTTTGGAGCAACATGCAGATTCTTATAGAAAGATTAGAAATACATTTAGGTATCTGCTTGGAAATATTAATGATAATTTTAAAAAAATTGATATTGAAAAATTAGATTTAAATCAACTTCCAGAACTAGAGCAGTATATACTTCATAGAATATATGAATTAAATGAAAGTTATAAAAATTACTTTAAATCGTATGACTTCCACAATCTCTATAAAGAACTATTAAATTTTTGTACGATAGATTTGTCAGCTTTTTATTTTGATATAAGAAAAGACACCTTATATTGTGATCCAAAAGAATCTGAAAAAAGAAAAAGCAGTATAATTGTTTTGAATATTATCCTTGAAGCGTTATTAAAATGGTTTGCACCCATCCTTTCATTTACTACAGAAGAAATTTTTACATTAATAAATAAAGATAAAAAAAGTATTCATCTTGAGGAATTTATCAAGTTTCCAAAATTATTTGAAAATATAAAATTAAATAAAAAATGGATTGAGTTAAAAAAAATTAGAGATATTTGTAATATTAGTATTGAAGAAAAAAGAGCCAGCAAAGAAATAGGCTCTAGTCTTGAGGCAAATTTGACAATAAGTATAAATAATGAACAATCTAATTTTATTGAAAATATAGATTTAGCAGAGCTGTGTATTACATCGGAAGTAAAAATTATAAAAACAAATGACAAAGAAATCAAAGTAAAAACCAAAAAAGCTGAGGGAAAGAAATGCCCCATATGTTGGAAAATAAGTAAAGATGAGTGCCAAAGACACGCTACCTAAAAAAATGAAAGTTGAAAATAGAAAAAAATTAATTTATAGCACATTAATAATTATAGTAATTTTTTCTTTAGATAGGTTTTCAAAAATATACGTATTATCTTTTCTTGAGATAAATGGCTCTGTAGACATATTTTTAACAAAATATTTAAATATTTATTTAATTTGGAATGATGGAATTGCATTTGGTTTATTATCATTTGATCAGAGCAGCACATATAGTGTGATAACAGCACTAATAACAATCATCTCAATGGTAGTTTTGATATTAATTATAAAAACAAAAGATATAAGGTTTTATTTTTACTCATTTATTTTTGGTGGAGCTGTAGGAAATTTATTTGACAGATTCTACTACTCAGCTGTGCCAGATTTTATAGACCTACATATTAACAATTATCACTGGTTTATATTTAATGTTGCTGATATATTTATTACCGTTGGTGTAATGTGCCTTATTTTGGTAGAATTAATTTTTAATAAATCACTAGAAAATGAAAAATAATAAAATACTTTTAATTTTAACTACTTGTTTTGCTCTAACTGCCTGTCAATCAGTCAAAGATGGATTAAGTGGGAACAAATCTAATAATAGTGATGAGTTTATGGTAAAAAAAAAAAACCCTTTAATTTTGCCACCTAAATATTTAGAATTACCAAAACCACAAGACTCGATAACAAAAAATGAAGAAGTATCTTTATACGAAGATGATCTTGATATTCAAAAAATACTTGGAATGGAAGAAGATGTTAAAAATTCAACCTCAGAACAAAATGGAAATACAGAGGATTTTATATTAAAGAATATTAAAAATAATTAATGCTAACTAAAAATATTAATTTTGAGAATTTTCATCTAAAAAAAAATAACAAAAAAATTAAAAAGGATTTAAAAAAACTTCTAAAAGAAAAAAGTATAATATTAGATTCGTTGTCGACAAACTATAAAAATAGTTATTCAAAAAAAATTATTTTAAATTCAAAAAATTATAAAAATGTAAGAGTTATTGGTATGGGGGGGTCTACACTTGGAACAGAAGCGATTTTTGATTTCTTAAAACCTAAAACAAAAAAAAACTTTGAATTCATAAACAACCTTGAAGCGAATAAAACCTTTAAAACAAAAAAAAATAAAAATTTAAATTTGATAGTTTCTAAATCAGGAAATACTTTAGAAACCATATCTAACTCAAATATATTTATAAAAAAAAATGACAAAAATATTTTCATAACTGAAAATAAAGCAAGCTATCTTTTTTTGATAGCTAAGAAATTAAAGGCTGAAATAATTCACCATAATAATTTTATAGGAGGAAGGTTTTCAGTACTATCTGAGGTTGGTATGTTCCCAGCAGAATTAATGGGACTTAATCAAAAAAAATTTAAACAATTAAACAATCTAATTAAGAATAAAAATTTTATTAACTCATTAATAATTAATGTTAGCAATACACTATTTTTCTTAAAAAAAAAAAAATTTAATTCTATAATTCTTAACTATGATGATAGTTCTAAAAATCTATTTAAATGGTACCAACAATTGATTGCAGAAAGTTTAGGAAAAAAAAGAAATGGAATTTTGCCATTAATATCCACAATGCCTAAAGACAATCATAGTTTAATGCAACTCTACTTAGATGGGCCTAAAAATAATTTCTTTACGTTTTTTTATGTCAAAGAAAAAAACTCCTCAAAGATTATAAATAATAAAATTTTGCCTACTCATGATTACTTAAAGAATAAAGATTTAAATCAAATAATTTATGCTCAAAAATTAGCTACTCAAAATATTTTTTTAAAAAAAAAGATACCATTTAGAAGCTTTGAGGTTAATTTAAGAAATGAAAAAACTTTAGGTGAATTATTTAGTTTTTTTATTCTTGAAACTATTTTATTAGCCAGAGCCCTGAAATTAGACCCCTACAACCAACCTTCTGTAGAATTAATAAAAACGGAAACTAAAAAAATTTTGATTTAAGTATAATTACCAAAAATTATTTTTGATATTCCGTAAGATTTTTCTTCAATTATTTTGAATTTTACAGGGAATTTATCGACTTCTTTTTTATACCTGTGAATAATTATTACTCCCTGATTTTTTAGTAAATTAGATTGAAATATATTTTCAAGAATTTCTAATAACTTCTTTTCTTTATATGGTGGATCTAAAAAAATAATATCAAATTGATTCTGAAATAATTTAATACTTAAATTGTCAATTATATCTATCTCAATTATTTTGGAGTTTTTTTCATAATTTAAGGTGGTAATATTTTTTTTTAAAATAGGTAAAATTTTTTTATAGTTTTCTATAAATGTTACATGTTTAGATTTTCTAGATAAGCACTCCAAACCAAATGAGCCTGTCCCTGAAAATAAATCTAAAATATTTGCACCTTCTAATGAAACAGTAAATTTATTAGAATGAGTGATTATATTAAATATAGATTCTTTTGTTAAATCTTTTAGTGGCCTAGTGAGAAGGTCTTTAGGTTGGTATAATTTTTTACCCTTTGAAGTTCCAGATATTATTCTCATTAATCTATTACTTTATAACCTATGTCTTTACGATAAAAGCCATCATTCCAAGAGAGTTTATTTATCAAGTTAAAAATTTTTTTTCTAGCTTCTAAAAAATCTTTAGAAAGACATACAAAGTTTAACACTCTTCCACCACTAGAAAAAACTTTATTATTAATTCTTGTTGTACCCGCATGATATAAATACTCATCTGCATTAAGTTTAATGTCTTCTATATTCTCTATTAATAATTTTTTTTTAAAAGTATTTGGGTATCCCTTTGAACATACAACAATACACAAGCTTTTTTTATCAAGCCATTTTATTGTACATTGATCTAACTTACCCTCACAACAGGCTAAAAAAATATTAAGTAAACTTGAATCAAGTTTTGGTAGTATTGTTTGACATTCTGGATCTCCCATTCTGACATTATATTCAATTAAGTAAGGGTCTCCTTTTATAATCATTAGACCCACATACAAAAACCCTTTATATTTTATTCCAAGTTCTTTTAGTCCTCTGATTGTTGGCTCTACTATTCTAGTAATAATTTTTTCGTCTAATTCATCATTGATTAGTCTTGAAGGAGAATAAGCCCCCATACCTCCAGTATTTTTACCTAAATCACCCTCTAAAACTCTTTTGTGATCTTGTGCTGTTCCAAATTTTTTTATTGTTTTACCATCTGTTATAATAAAATAGCTCATCTCCTCACCTACAAGAAATTCTTCAACAAGCAGATTATGGGCAATACCAAATTTACCGTTAAATATTTCCTTTATAGCTATTTTGGAATCATTTTTGTTTTCACAAATATAAACACCTTTGCCTGAAGCCAAACCATCAGCTTTTATGACCAGTGGATAATTTGCTTTATTTGTAAAATGTAGTGCTCCTTTAGTATCTTTAAAAATACCAAATTTTGCAGTGGGTATTTGATATTTTTCACATAAATTTTTAGTGAATATTTTAGAACCCTCTAGTTGTGAAGCACTTTTGTTGGGTCCAAACACATTAATATTATGTTCTTCTAAAAAATCTACTATACCATTTACCAAAGGCTTTTCTGGTCCAACAATTACTAAATCAATTTTATTAGAGATTATAAAGTTCTTCAATCTATTAAAATCCTCTATATCAATAGAGATGTTCTCAGCAATTTTTGATGTTCCAGCATTTCCAGGAAAACAGTATATTTGTTTAATTTTTTCTGATTTATTTAGGGCAAAACAAATAGCATGTTCTCGACCACCACTTCCAATTATTCCAACTTTCATGTTATAATATATAAACTATAAATGATTAAAAAATTAGCCAAAATAAAATATTTACCTAATAATTTTCAAATTATTAAAGAAGGTGATTATGTAGTATGTGCTGTATCTGGAAAAAACATAAGATTAGAAGAGCTAAATTATTGGAATGTAGATTTACAAGAGCCATATTACTCATATATAGAAGCCTCAATAAAAAGAGAAGAAGAAAAAAGTTAATTCTATTTCCAACGGTTGTGTGACCAAATCCACTGTTCAGGGTTTCTCAATATCATTTTTTCAAGTAAAATATTCAAACTCAAAGTAATAGACTCTACAGTCTCGGTTTTTGAATATTCTAATGGATCATGAATAGTTAATTTAAAATTAACTCCTTGAGTTCTTTCGATGTAAATAGGAACTATTTTACACTTAAATTTTTTTACAAACTGAGCTGGGATAGTTGTTGTAAGGGCCTCATGATCAAAAAAGTTAGACTTAATGCCTTGTGAAACTCTTTGGTCTATCATCAGAGCTATAGAAGTTTTGTTTTTAAAGGATGAAAGCAACTGTTTTGTTCCAGAGATTCCTTTTTTAATTTGATTTTTACAAATATATTTCTTTCTAATCCTCTCCATTATAAAGTTCAGAAATTTATTATTAAGTGGCCTATAAATAACAGCTAAATTAATCCCAGATTTCTCTAAATGCATTGCCATTAATTCAAAATTATTAAAATGACCTGAAATAAATATTACAGGCTCATTATTGTCTCTGATTGTGTCCAATTTTGTTTGTCCAATGATTTCAATATTATTAGTAATTTGAGACATTCTAAATTTTTTTATAAACATATATTCAGCAAGAATTCTTCCATAGTTATGCCACATCGTTTTAGATATTTTTTGAATCTGATTTTTATCTAGATTTGGTAATGCTTTTAAAATATTAGATTTAATAAGACTCTTAGATCTAAAAAATGGTCCAATAAAAGATATAATCTTTCCAGAAATGTAAGAAGCAAACTTTAAACCCAAGATTTTAAATATAAGAAAAAAAATAAAAATTATTAAAAATTGAATAAAATATTTTATAAGTTTCATATATGCAATTTTAAATAGTTAATTAATTTTTGTTCATCTTTAATAGCAAGATCAATTTTCAAAAATTTGATATCACTATTTTTATTATTGTTAATCTTTGTAAAATCTTTTTCAGTAGTTAAAATTTGAGCATTCAAACATTTTGCATGTAATATTATGTTATCAATGTCATTTGTGTTATACTGATAGTGATCAGGAAAAATAATTTCTTTAACCACATCTAATCCATTATTTATTAGAGTTTCTTTAAAACTTTCTGGATTTCCAATTCCAGAAAAAATCAGATATTTTTCACTAGTAGCAAACTGGTTAATATTGGTTGGTTTATAAGTGCACTCAAAAACAGGAATATCTTTATTATATTTATTAATTAGGGATTTGATATTAGAGTTATCTCTTTTATTTCCATTTAAAAATATAGCATCGTATTTTGATATACTTTCTATCTTTTCCCTTAAAGGTCCTGCAGGCATTAAGAAACCATTGCCAATCCACTTTATATTGTTGAAGCATACAAATTTTAAATCATAATTTATAGATCTGTCTTGTAGGCCATCATCAAAAATAACAATATCCATATCATCTTTTATAGCTTGATTTAATGCCAGATTTCGATTTTTTGAACAATATAATACTGTTTTTGATCTTAAAATTTTCTGCTCATCGACTTGATCTTTATAAAATTTTTTTATTGTTGCAGTTTTATATTTCAAATTATTTAAGATATCATAAATTTTTATGGTGAGAGGGGTTTTTGCCGTGCCACCAACATAGATATTGCCCACACAGATTTTTTTGATTATCTGATTAGGCTGATTTGTTTTTCTATTTAAAAAAAAGTTATTAATAATTATGGGAAACGTTAAGGGTAATAAAAAATAAGATAAAAAATTAGGTTTCTTATTATCCCAAAATTTTGGTTTCTTTAGTTTCATTTATGCTTAATGAAATAGTTTATCTCATTAAAAGTAGAATTTAAAATTTTATCTCCCAACCTTTTAATTTTAATTTCTATATTTTTAGTGTTAGTTTTCATATTGAATATTTTATCAATCTTATCCGTTAATTGATCTTGATTCATAATTTTATAAGAAATTTCATATTTTCTTAATAGAGAATAAATTTCCGCAAAATTCCATATATTTGGACCGTGAATTACATTGCAGCCATACCTGACAGCCTCTAGTGGATTCTGGCCTCCGTGTTTAATTATTGACCCACCTAAAAAAACAACTTTGCAAATTTTAAAAAAGGACTTTGTTTGACCAAAACTATTTACTAAATATATGTCTGTTTGAGGATCAATTTTTTTTTCTGAATCATGCATATGAACTTTTAGATTTAATCCTTGTATTTCATCCTTAATCTTATTGGCCCTATGTATGTGTCTTGGAATAATAATTGTTAGTAAATTTTTATATTTAGATTTAAGTTTTTTATGGGTTACAGCAAAAATTTTTTCTTCACTATCATGTGTACTTGAAGCACACCATATTTTTTTTGTTATGAAAAATTTTTTGATATTTTTATTTAAATCTATTTTACTATTTTCGATTTGAGAAAATTTTAAATTCCCAATATATTTTATATTTCTTGCACCAAGTAATTTTAAATAATTCTTAGACTTAAGACTTGAAGATAGACAAATATCAAATTTTTTAAAAATATTTCTTGCACTTGAGTTAAGCATCTTCCAATTTTTAAAAGATTTATCAGTAATCCTCGCATTTATTAAAATTAATGATAATGATCGTTTCTTAATATTATCAAGCATGTTGGGCCAAATTTCAGAGTCTATAAAAATTGCAACAGAGGGCTTCCAGTAATTCAAAAACTTAATACTATGGTGATTGGTATCTATTGGAAAAAATTGATGAATAGTTTTTTTTAATTTAAAATTAGATAGAACCTCTGAAGAGCTCAATGTATTTGAGGTAATCAAAATTTGCTTTATATTTTTTTCTTTCTCTAATTTTTTTATTAAAGGAATTACACTTAATATTTCTCCAATACTTGCTCCATGAAACCATATTAGTTTTCCTGTTTGTCTTTTTTTTGTATGAATTGAAAATTTTTCCTTAAACCTTGTAAGATGCTCTTTCCTTTTTATTAATCTGATTAAAATAATTAAAGGGGAGAATAAAAAAATTAAGTTGGCTAATACTCTATAGGCAAAGAACATCAAATTTTTCTAATTTGTTTTTCATAAAAACTTTTATAAACAGTTGAATTAATTAATAGCTCTTCATGAGTACCCTCACCAGCAATTTTTCCAGAATCTATTACGTAGATTTTATCAGAACTTAATATTGTTGAAAGTCTATGCGCTATAACAATTGTTGTTCTATTTTTTGTTAAAAAATTGATAGCTTCTTGAATTTTACTTTCAGTTTCGGCGTCCAGCGAAGAGGTTGCTTCATCTAAAAGAATTATTTGACTTTTTTTTAGCATTGCACGCGCTATGGATAATCTTTGTTTTTCACCACCCGATAATCTTGTTCCATTTTCACCAATAATTGTTTCATATTTATTTGGAAGTTTTTCTATGAATTCATCAGCATAAGAATGTTTTGCTGCTTCCTCTATTTCTTCTTGTGTTGCATTTAAATTAGCATAAGCAATATTGCTTCTAATAGTATCATCAAACAAAGTTGTATCTTGACTCACTAGCGAAATATTTTTTCTTAAGGAATTTATTGTTGATTTATATATTGATTGATTATCAATCTTTATATCTCCCGAATCTATGTCGTAGAATCTAGGGATCAGGTTTAATATTGTAGATTTACCAGCACCACTATGGCCCACAATAGATGTCATCTTACCACCCGATAGCTTTAAACTAATAGAATCTAGCGTATTTTTTTCTCTTTCCTCATCGTATTTGAAAAAAACATTTTTGAATTCAATGTCACCTTTGTTGATCTTAATTTCTAAATCACCATTATTTTCAATCAGTTTTGATTTTTCATCAATAACTGGCAATATTCGCATTGCAGCCGAAAGACCCTGGCTGATTGTAATATTCATAGTCGCGAGTGATCTTACAGGCTGATATGCCAACATCATTGCTGCAAGGAATGAAAAAAAGTTATTAACCTCTATCTCATTTTTTAAAACAAGTTTTCCAGAATAAAAAATTAATATTGCAATCATAATTCCTGTGAGAGTTTCCATTATTGGTGAAGATCTCACAAATACAGTTGCAATTTTTTTTGTTTTTTCTTTTACATCGTTTATAAATTTATCAGCCCGAGTGTTTTCATATTTTTCTTGTTGAAAGATTTTAATTAGTTTGTGGTTTTTGAACAACTCTATTAAATAAGTATTAAGTATTCCAGCTTTCAACATTTGTTCAGTTGCAACTTTTCCAATTCTCTTTCCTAAAGTTTTAGCAGCAAGAGAAGCCAAAGGAATCATTATGATGGCTATCAAGGAAAGTTGCCAGTTTTGAAAAAACATAACTGTAAGAAGACCTATCAATGTTAGACTATCTTTAAATAAATTAAGAACAGCGTTACTAATTAAATTTGTTATGTGAGCAACATCATTAGTTAAGATAGATATAAATTTTCCAGTATGCTTACCGTCAATTAATTTTGTATCAGCAGAAATTAGATTACCCAACATATCACACTGTAAATCTTTCCTCACTTCTTCTGAAACTCCTATCATTAGAATTTTTGCTAAATATAAAGATAGACCTTTTGTTGCAAAGGCAACAACAATACAAATTGGAATAATAATTATGAGAGTCTGATCTTTTTCAATAAATATTTTCTTTATTGCTGGATCTAAAAGATACGCAATTGCAGAGGTACTACCAGCAACCAATAATGCAAAAAATAAAGATAATGATATTTTTTTTATGTGTTTCTTTGTGTATTCAAAATAAAGTCTTTTTAAAATGTCTATTTTTTTCATTAATATTTCAAATTTTCCCAATCAGAATATTAAACAAAACAATTACACCAAGTAGGTTATTAGTTTTGAAAATTTTCAAACTGTTTTTTGTATCTTTAAAATTAAAATTATAAATTTGATAAAAAAATAAATGTAAAATTGGAATAGATAAACTAAGATAAAACATTGAATTAAACTTCATAAAAAAACCAGTTGTAATTAGAGATACTACAAAGATTGAATAACATATTATCAAAAATAATTTTGGATTTTTTTTAAATTTTATCGATGTTGATTTTACTCCTATTATTTCATCATCCTTTATATCTTGGTACCCATATATTGTGTCGAAACCTAGTGTCCAAAATATGGCTCCTATATAAAGTATTATTGGTACTAACTCGATTTTATTTGTGATGCAAACCCATCCAAGAATTAAGCCATAATTAAAAGTAATTCCTAAAAAAAGCTGTGGCCAGTAAGTATACCTTTTCATCAGTGGATAGCTGAACGCTAATGGCATGGAACCTAAAGCTAACATAATAGTAAAAGTATTGAAATTTAATAAAACCAATAGTGCGACGAAGCATAAAAAAATCACATAGGTTAAGCCAAGCTTTATAGAAACTTTTCCTGACGCTATAGGTCTATTTTTTGTTCTAGAAACTTTTTTATCAAATTCTTTATCTAGAATATCATTTACAATACATCCAGCAGAACGCATTAGAACTGAGCCTAAAAAAAATAATGTTAGATAAAAATAATAATAATTAAGATTATTTGAAAATTCATATGAAAGTGTTAATCCCCATGCACAGGGCCAAAATAAAAGCATAAAACCAATTGGCTTTTTTAATCTAATTAATTCAATAAAAAGTTTTAATTGTTTCATAATAATTTACTTGTAAGTAACAAAGGCTAGTTTCATAATCAAACTGATTCGTATGAATATAGATTACACAGTAACAGCATTAATGTTTCCAGCAATACCCTTGCTTATGAACATCTATAGTAATAGATTTCATTCACTAAGTAAGCTTATTAGGCAGCTTCATGACGAACATGTGTATGAAAATCACATTCCACCTGAGTGGAAAAAACAATTTATTAATTTAAATGGAAGAATAGTTTTATTAAAATGGACAATTATGTTTGCTGCATTTGGTCTTTTATTTAATCTACTAACTGTTTTCGCTCTTTATTTAAATGAAATTTTCGTAGCAAGAATAATTTTTGGGTCTTGTTGTTTATCTATGATGATCTCAATTGTTGTTTTTTTAAGAGAAATTCAGGTATCTACAAATGCACTTAAATGGCACATGTCTGACATGGATGTTGATTTAGATTAGTTAGGAATAATTACAGCAGGTCCTGTTAACAATCTTGCCTCTAATTCTTCATGAGCTTTTTTTGCATCACTAAGAGAATATTTCTTAAAAATTTCAACTTTAAACTTTCCAGTTAATACGGCATCAAAAACTTTTTTTGCAGATTCAACTAATTCTTCTCTTGTCATTGTATAATGTGCAATTGATGGACGAGTAAAAAACAAACCTTTTGCGTTAATATGTTTCTTAACATCTATAGTATCAACGTAACCTGATGCATTACCAAACGCTACCATCATGCCTCTGACTTTTAATGTTTCAATCGATCCATCAAATGTTTTTATACCAACGCCATCATAGACAACATCAACACCATTTTTGCCTACAATCTTTTCTACTTCTTCAACAAAGTTTGTATCAGTATAATTTATTACGTGATGACAGCCATTTTTTTTAGCAATAGCTTCCTTTTCCTTTGAGCCAACTGTTCCAATAACTTCAGCTCCTAATGCATTAGCCCACTGACATAAAATTTGGCCAACACCACCAGCTGCCGCATGGTATAAAACTTTATCACCTTTTTTAATTGGGTAAGCTCTGTGTAATAAATATTCAGCAGTAATTCCTTTAAGCATAACGCAAGATGCAATTTCATCTGAAATTCCCCCTGGAACTAAAACTAGTTTTTCTTGAGGAAATAATTGTTTTTCTGAATAACTTCCAATTGGCATTGAAGAGTGAGCCACTCTATCTCCAACTTTAAATAAATCGACTTCAGAACCTATTTCTTCAATTATTCCACAAGCTTCTAAGCCAATTCCACTTGGAAGAGGAATAGGGTACAAGCCTGTTCGGTGATAAACATCAATATAGTTAAGACCAATTGATAAATTTTTTATAAGAACTTCTTTTGGACCTGGTTTGCCAATTTCAATATCTTTAATTTCTAATAATTCAGGACCACCAAATTTTTCTATTTTAATTGTTTTCATTATTTGACAAATGTACCGTTGTGATAATCTTGCACTGCTTGCAAGATTTCAGCTTTAGTATTCATTACAAATGGACCACCTCTTGCAATAGGTTCACCAATTGGTTTACCAGATATTACTAAAAACTTAGCCTTTGTTAAGCTAGATACTTTCAACTTTTCACCTCTAGACAAAATAATTAAAGTAGAATTTTTAGCTTGTTCATGATTTTGGTCCCCAACCTTAATTTCTCCATCAATTAAATAAATTAAAGAATTATGAGTTGAAGGCAGATCAAAATTAAACTCTTTACCTTCTTTAATCTCTACATCAAAGTAAACTGGCTCAACGTTATGGCCCTTAACAGGTCCTTCTGCATTTTCAAATTTTCCAGCAATTACTTTAACTATTTTATCAGCATCTTTATGAATACTCATTTTATCTGCATCAATATAAATGTATTCAGGTTTGTTCATTTTTAATTTAGCAGGCATATTTACCCACAATTGAAAGCCATGAAGTTTACCTTCTGTCATTGCAGGCATTTCAGAATGAATTATTCCACCACCAGTTTTCATCCACTGAACATCTCCTGAAGACATTTTACCTTTAGCACCAGTGCTATCTTCATGCTCAAATTCACCACTTAGCATATAAGTTACAGTTTCAATTCCTCTGTGAGGGTGAGGAGGGAAGCCTCCAATATAATCATCTTTATTCTCAGAACCAAACTCATCCAACATTAAAAAAGGATCATGATAATCAATAAGATGAGTACCAATACTTCTTTTTAATTTAACACCAGCACCATCTGATGCTGCAACCGGTTCTATTATTTTTTCTACTTTGATTTGACTCATGCTTATGTTCGATTACCTTTAATTAAAAAATAAACTCCACCAATTAAAAGAAATATTTGCTCACTAGTAAATAGTTTTGTTGTGAAAAACCAGTCTTTGTGAGCAAAGATGAGTATAGTGATCATTAAGATAGTTATATTAAGTCCTGATAGTCTTGTGAGTATATTTCCAAAAGGATTTTTAATAAAACCACTTATTATTAATACCAATCCTGTCAACAGTTCAGATAAAGCAACTGTTGATGCTAACATAGGTGACAGACCAAAATATTCAATTAATCCCTGAGGAGGTAATGGAAATTTTTTTGCACCATGAATGATAAAAGCCACACCAATTCCAAACCTAAAAATTAAAGAAGCTAGTGCATCAATATTTGAAAAAAAACTGTTAATTTTATTATTTAAATTCTGCATTTTATCCTTTGTTATTTATTATGTGATCCATCACAAAATGGCTGATTGTTAGTTTGTTTACAAGCACAAAAAAACATTTTTTTAGTTTCTTCAGCCTTGTATGCCAGTGGTGTAAACTCTGTCCCTTTATGTGATCCATCACAAAAAGGTTGTTTTGCACTTTTTCCACACGAACACCAATAATAAGATTTATCTTTTTCAACTTCAACAGCGATTGCACTATCGCCTGCTCTTTCTCCTTTAGTCATATTTACCCTTTCAATTAATTTGACTTGTACATAATACCTTGTTATCAATAATGCAATAACTCATAATAATCATACTAGTATATAAAAACATACCGTGAAAAATTTAATAGATTGTCCAGCAGAAAGAGCAGTTTACTTCCTTGGAGGTAAATGGAAAATTAGGATCTTGTTTGGCTTACTACAAAGAAAAAAAATGAGATTTGGTGAGTTTAAAAAAGTATTGAAAACCATTACACAACAAATGCTATCTAAACAGCTTAAAGAGTTAGAGGCTGATGGATTAGTTAATAGAAAAGTCATTCAAATAATGCCACCAAATGTTGAGTATTCACTTACAGAATTCGGTCTTTCGGTTATGCCAATATTAAAATCTTTTTCAGAATGGAATAAAAGAAATACACGTACAATTTCAGTAAAATTAAATAAGAATTTTGTAGAAAATAGAATTAGATAACAACTAATTTACAACAATAATTACCGTATCTTTCATTTATTAAATGTGTATAAAAAACTTAGCGCTGAGTTAAGTTAAATTGCAGAGCGCTTTATAAATCCTGCTAAGGCGACGTTTTAACCACCGCTTTAGATAGGTGGTTTTTTTTATCTTTTATAAAATTAAACCGGGCCGTTGAACCATATTGTGCGCCCTGCATTTTGCTTAAGCACTAAAAAGGAGAAAAGAGGCCTATGAAATTAACCCTCTTGTTAGAACGTTACTTTTTTTCTCCAAAAAATCTGGAGAAAAAAAATGAGCACAAATAGACTAAAAGAAAGATTAGATAATGGACCTGTTATATGCGCTGAAGGTTTTTTATTTGAAATAGAAAGACGTGGTTACATGGCATCTGGAGAATTTGTTCCAATGGTATCCCTTGATCATCCTGAGGTGCTAGAGAATTTGCATAGAGAGTTTCAACATGCAGGTTCGGATATTGTTGAGGCCTTTACTTATAATGGACATAGAGAAAAAATGCGTGTTATTGGTAAAGAGGAACTTCTTGAGCCTTTAAATCGTGCAGCATTAAAAATCGCAAAAAAGGTTGCGCTAGATGCACCAAAGCGACACTTCAACCAAGGAAGTAGGCCTAATTTAATGGCAGGTAATATTTCAAACTCAAATATTTGGAAGCACAATGATAAAGAATCTCAAAAAGTAGTTGAATCTATGTTTTCTGAAATGATTGGATGGGCTGTTGAGGAAGGTGCGGACATGTTGATTGGTGAAACTTTCTATTATGCAGAAGAAGCATTTAAAGCATTAGAGATAATGAAGAAAACAGGTTTACCAACAGTTCTAACAATTTCTCCAATGGGTGAAAATAAAATGAGAGATGGAAAATCTGTAGTAGATACCTGCAAAGAGTTAGAACAACTAGGGGCAGATGTGGTTGGTTTAAATTGTTTTAGAGGCCCTTCAACGATGCTTCCTTTTTTAAAAGATATAAGAAATGCAGTGAAGTGTCATGTGGGTGCTCTACCTATTCCCTATAGAACAAGTGAAGATTATCCAACATTCTTTAACTTACCAGATAGAGGTAATTGTGAATGTCCATCTCCACATGGGAGAACATTTCCAACAGCACTAGATCCACATTTTTGCAATAGATATGAAGTTGGGCAGTTTGCAAAAACAGCAAATGACCTAGGTATAAATTATCTCGGGGTGTGTTGTGGAGCCAATCCAATGTTAATTAGAGAGGTTGCTGAATCTGTTGGATTAAAGGTACCAGCAAGCAAATATAGAGAAAATATGGAAAATCATTTTATGTATGGAAAAAATAAAAGAATTCCTAAACATATGACTGATTATGGAGATAAGGCTTAGGTTTACTTAGATTCTATTTTGGGTAGCAGTTGTTTTAAATTTGTTATTTGTATTTTTGGTAAATAATCAAGATTATCAAAAATATTATTATTTCTGTTTACCCAAATAGCATTGTAACCATAATTTCCACCACCAGACACATCCCAAGTATTTGCACTTAAAAATGCAACTTCATTTTTTGGTATCTTATATTTTTTAATTGGTAAGTCATAAACTTTTGAATCTGGTTTATAAATTCCAACTTCTTCAATTGAAAAAATATCATTAAAGATATTTTCTAAATTATTACTCTTAACTAGCTCATTAAGAAGTGCAGGCGTCCCATTAGAAAGAATACCTAGTTTATAGTTTTTGTCCTTAAGGCTTTTTAAAACCGCTGGAACTTCTGAAAAAGTAGAAAGTATTTTATAAAGGTCTAACAATTCATTTCTCATTAAAGGATCTATTTTAAATGCCTTCATTGATTTATCTAAACTGTCTTCTGTGATTTGCCAAAAGTCTTTATGTCTATTCATTAAACTTCTAAGCCAAGTGTATTCTAATTGAGTGGTTCTCCAATAATTTGCAAAACCTTCCCACTTATCACCAATTTTATCTTTACATTTTTCTGCAGCTGAATTGACATTAAATAATGTGCCATATGCATCAAAAATTATTGCTTTAATATTTTTCATAAATTAAATTAAACTTAATGAGTAATATTAGATTATTTTTTAAAGAAAGTTTATCACTTAATTTAACTGCTAAACTTGATAAATCACAATCACATTATGTAAGCAAAGTAATGAGAGTTAAAGTGAGTGAAGTTTTCTCTTTATTTAATAGCAGTGGAGAGTGGGAAGCAAAAATTTTAAATATATCTAAAAGTATTGTTGAATTTAATATTACAAAACAATTAAGACAAAAAGAAAGCACTAAAGAGCTGTGGTTATCTTTTTCACCTATTAAATCAAATTATTTTAATTTCATGATTCAAAAAGCAACCGAGCTGGGTGTTACAAAGTTTATACCTATTATATTTGATAGAACGATAGTTAGAAAAATTAACAAGGAAAGGTTAGAAAAAGTAATTATAGAAGCTGCTGAACAATCTAATCGAATTAATGTACCTTCTATTGAAGAACCACAGTCTTTAAAAGATTTTTTAAGCAATGAAAAAATGGATTTACTGTTCACCGATCTAAACTCTCAAAATAAAAAAATAGATTTAGAAAAATTTACCAGTAATCCAACATGTGTTATAATTGGTCCTGAAGGTGATTTTTCAGAAGAGGAAAGAGAACAGATTCTTGCTTTTAAAGCGGTTCAACCCATTAAAATAAATGAAAACATATTAAGATCTGAAACTGCTGTAATTTCGGCGTTATCAATTGTTAATTACGTAATTAATTGATATTTTGTCGCGATAACTAAAGTTTAATTTTTTAAAAGACACTTTATATAGTGAGTGGATTATGAGAAATTTTTTATTTATATTATTCACAACTGTGTATGCCACCGGTTCATTAGCTGATCAGCCTAAACAGTGGCAATTCGGTTTTCAAGATGCAGCCTCTCAAAGCATGAGAGATATTGTTAGTTTCCATAACAATCTTCTGCTTCCAATAATTATTGCTATTAGTGTTTTTGTTTTATTTCTTATGATTTACACTTGTATAAGATTTAGAGCATCAAAAAATCCAGTCCCATCAAAAACAACTCACAATGTTGCTGTAGAAGTTTTGTGGACACTAATTCCATGTTTAATTTTAATAGTGATGGCAGTTCCATCGTTTAAGATTTTATATAAACAAGACACAATCCCAAAAGTTGATCTTACGATTAAAGCCGTTGGTTACCAATGGTACTGGGGATACGAATACCCTGATGAAAATATTATTTTTGAATCATACATGATTAAAGAAAAAGAATTAAAAGAAAACCAACCAAGATTATTGACAGTAGATAATGAGGTTGTTGTTCCAGTAAATAAAGTAGTTAAAGTTTTAATTACAGCAAACGATGTATTGCATGCTTGGGCGTTACCATCTTTTGGAGTTAAAAGAGATGCAGTACCAGGAAGAATAAATGAAACCTGGTTTAAAGCTGAAAAAGTTGGAACTTATTATGGTCAATGCTCAGAGCTATGTGGAATACAACATGCATTTATGCCAATCACAGTTAGAGTTGTAACTGGTGAAGAGTATGCGGAATGGTTAGCAGAAGCAAAAATGAAATTTGCTAAAGAACCAATTACAGAAAATGAATATAAAAAACTAGCGAGTAAATAAAAATGTATACACAAACAGCATCACAAGGCGATCATCACACACCAACTGGATGGAAACGTTGGGCTTATTCAACCAATCACAAAGATATTGGAACAATGTATTTAATTTTTGCAATCATAGCAGGAATTATCGGTACAGCTTTTTCAGTGTTGATGAGAATTGAATTAATGCATCCTGGTGATGGAATTTTAGGTGGAAATTACCACTTATATAATGTGTTGGTTACTGGTCATGGATTAATAATGATTTTCTTTATGGTAATGCCAGCAATGATTGGTGGTTTCGGTAATTGGTTTGTACCCATCATGATTGGTGCACCTGATATGGCTTTTCCAAGAATGAATAATATTTCATTTTGGTTATTGCCTGCTTCATTTATTTTATTACTACTTTCTATATTTGTAGATGGCCCTCCAGGTCAACAAGGTGTTGGTGGAGGATGGACTTTGTATCCGCCACTATCTTCAAAAGCTGGACAGCCCGGTCCTGCAATGGATTTTGCAATTTTAAGTCTACACTTAGCTGGAGCTTCTTCAATTCTAGGAGCGGTTAACTTTATTACAACAATTTTGAATATGAGAACACCTGGCATGACTTTGCACAAAATGCCTTTATTTGCTTGGTCTGTTTTGGTTACAGCATTCTTATTGTTGTTATCATTACCAGTTTTAGCTGGAGCAATTACAATGCTTTTAACAGATAGAAATTTTGGAACCGCCTTTTTTGATGCTCAAACAGGTGGAGATCCTGTTTTGTATCAGCATTTATTTTGGTTCTTTGGTCATCCAGAAGTTTACATTTTAATTTTACCTGGTTTTGGAATGATAAGTCATATCGTATCAACATTTTCTAAAAAACCTGTATTCGGATATTTAGGAATGGCTTACGCGATGGTTTCAATCGGTATTGTTGGTTTTGTTGTTTGGGCTCACCATATGTATACTGTGGGCTTAAGTACTGATACTAAAGCATACTTTATAGCCGCAACAATGATTATTGCAGTTCCAACGGGAATTAAAATATTTTCATGGATTGCAACAATGTGGGGTGGATCAATTTCTTTTAAAACTCCAATGATGTGGGCATTAGGTTTTATATTTTTATTTACAGTAGGTGGTGTAACGGGTGTTGTGCTTGCAAATGCAGGTGTTGATACTGCTATGCATGATACTTATTATGTAGTTGCTCATTTTCATTATGTTTTATCTTTAGGAGCAGTGTTTGCGATTTTTGCAGGATTTTATTATTGGTTTGGTAAAATGTCTGGCTATGAATATTCAGAAACTTTAGGACAAATTCATTTTTGGTTAACATTTATTGGGGTAAACTTAGTATTTTTTCCTCAACACTTTCTAGGTTTAGCTGGTATGCCAAGAAGATACGCTGACTATCCAGATGCATTTGCTGGATGGAATTATGTTTCATCAGTTGGTTCATATATAGCAGTTGGTGGTTTATTAGTATTTTTTGTTAACCTAATTTATTCTTTTTCTAAAAAAAAAGCTGCAGCTCAAAACCCATGGGGAGAAGGTGCTACAACTTTAGAATGGACTATACCATCGCCACCGAACTTCCATACCTTTGATGAATTACCGAAATTTGAGGATGATCAAGATACTGAAAAATCTAACACTCATTAAATTTTAAGAAGAGTATTTTTAATAGATAGGATATTATTATGATGATACCAGACAAGAAAACTAAAAAAAAAAATATTTTTACTGCCTTAGGAATAGTAATTTTTATGATATTTTTATTTTTTTTCACCCTCTATAATGTAGGAGTTTTTGACAGACAATTATGATTCAGAAAAAAACACTTACTCCTATAATTTTAGCTGGAATTTTTTTTATCATGTTGGGTCTTTCATTTGCTGCAGTGCCCTTATATGACATATTCTGTAAAGTGACTGGATTTGGAGGAACTACACAGATATCAAAAGAAGCTCCAGATATAATTTTGGATCAAAAAGTGAGTGTTCGTTTTGATACAAATGTAAATAAATTGCCTTGGAATTTTAAAGTAAAAAAAAATGTTATGGATGTGAACATAGGTCAAGTGAATCGAATTGAATTTGAAGTGGAAAATTATGGAAACGAAACAACGTATGGTGTGGCTGCCTTTAATGTATCTCCATCATCTTTTGGTAAGTATTATAGTAAATTAGGTTGTTTTTGTTTTGAAAAGCAGGCATTGAAAGCGGGTGAAAAAGCAACGTATATAATGACTTTTTATTTAGATCCAGAAATGGTAAATGATCCAAATACTAAAAATATTAAAGACGTAACTATGTCCTATACTTTCTTTTCATCAGATTATTATACTCAATCAAAATTATAAAATGTCATCAGAAAAAAAACATGATTATCATTTAGTAGATCCAAGCCCTTGGCCTATTTATGTGTCGTTCTCTTGCTTATTTTTAGCAATAGGGTCCGTGTATTATTTACATAGTGAAGTTTCTTGGGGAATGTATTTGGGTTTTGCTCTTTTAATTTATGGAGTATACATGTGGTTTAGAGATGTAATAATTGAGTCAGTTGATCATGATCACCATACCCCTGTTGTTAAAATTCACCTGCGATACGGAATGACTCTTTTCATCGCCTCTGAGGTAATGTTCTTTGTTGCGTGGTTTTGGGCATATTTTAATGCAAGTTTATTTCCCTCAGAATTACTTGGAAATGTGTGGCCCCCAAAAGGTATAGAAACATTTGATCCTTGGGATATTCCACTTATCAATACATTAATTTTACTATTATCAGGAACTACTGTTACTTGGGCTCATCAAGCTTTAGAAGAGGGTGATAGAGAAAGCTTTGTTCAGGCCTTAGCAATTACTGTCGTTTTAGGTTTTTCTTTTTCTTTATTGCAGATTTACGAATACCATCATGCAAAGTTTGATTTTTCGGGGAATATATATGGTGCCGTATTTTATATGGCAACTGGTTTTCATGGGTTTCACGTTATTATAGGAACCATATTTTTAGCAGTATGCTGGTGGCGAGGTAAGAATAGCAAGTATAAAAAAGGTGAGTTTTTTGGCTTCGAAGCTGCTGCGTGGTACTGGCATTTTGTTGATGTAGTATGGCTATTTCTATTTGCTTCAATTTATATTTGGGGAAGTTAATAGTTAACCTTGAGAAATAAACTTTTATTTTCAATTTTCGTATTCTTTTTTATATCTATATTTATAACATTAGGTAGCTGGCAACTAGTAAGATTGGATTGGAAAAATGAATTATTAAATAAAATTGATGTTTCTTTGAAGAAAGAACCTGTTGATTTGATGACCAATGTTCCTGAAGACTATCTAAAAATTAAAACTTCAGGGGTTTTAGATTTTGATAAACAAATTTATTTATATAGTTTAAATGAAAAAGGTGCACCAGGATTTAATGTTGTTAGTCCAATTATAATTAATAATAAAAACTTTTTATTAAATAGAGGATGGATACCTTTTGATAAAAAAAATACTAAAGAAATTGATATTTTTGATCATAAAACTATTTTAGGAACGTTAAGAAAACAATCTAAGGCTAACAGGTTTAAGCCAATTAATGATATCAATAATAATTACTGGTTTACTTTAGATAGGGATGATATTTTTCAATATACAAATAAAAAATTTTCACCATTTGTAATTTACTTAAATAATGATTTAGAATTACCAAAACCAAAAATTATTACTGTAAATATTTCAAATAGTCACAAAAAGTATGCTATTACTTGGTTTTCTTTAGCACTGTCAATTTTTTTATTTTATTTATATGTTAGAAAAAATACATATTAATTTTGCAAGCTTACAAATAACCCTTAATTACTTTAAATATATTATCCAAATTTTCATGATGACTAATTCGATCAATATACTTTCCTTTTTTTAATAAAAGTACGGAGGAGCTGTGATCAATTAAATACCCACCATCTTCAGTAAAAATTTTTTCACTCAATACTCCCCAAGATTTTGAAAGAGAAAATATTTTTCGAGGGTCTCCTGTTATTCCAAATATTTTATTTTTAAAAGAATCTAAATAATTCTTAATGATTTTGGGACTATCTTTTTCAGGATCAATACTTATAAAATAAACTGCAAATTTTTTACTCTCATCATCATTTAATTTTTCTAAAACTTGATCTAGGTTAGATAATGTCAGTGGACATATATCAGGACAATTTGTAAAACCAAAAAAAATTGCAGTTAATGGACCTTGAAAAGATTTTTCTGTTATTAGTTTATTGTTTACATCTTTTAATTCAAAGGATGAACCGGAATATGATGAGATAAATTTATCCTTCTTTTCCTGTATCGAAAGGACAATGGGAAGCATAATAAATAGAAAAATTAATAAACAACCCACCAGAATAGTTATTGATGTCTTTAATTTCATAATTTAATAGCTAATATAATATATATATTAAAACTATGTCTAGATTTTTTAAAAAAGTTTTTGGCACACTAACTGATAAGCCTTGGGAAAAAGAACAGATCATAACTGATAATTATCATCAAGGTAAAACTTTTAATATATCGTTACAGACATCAGCAGTTATAGTGATTTTTGGTGTAAGCACTGTACTATTTACTTTGGTTGTTACTGGTTATCTTTACAGTATTCCTGCAAGTCAAGATACTGGATATTTATTAAAACCAAATTTACTATGGTTGAACACTTTAATTTTACTAGCTGTAACTTATTTTTTCAATAAAATTACAAATGATCTCAAAAAAAGTAATTTTGACAAGATTAAAATTAATTTACTTATAGTTGGTTTTTTAAGTTATTTGTTTTTATTTGGACAAATATTATTTTGGTTTCGATTAATGAAAAGTGGAAATTATGTTTCTACAAATAATTATTTTTCTTCTTTTTATATTTTTACAGCACTCCATGGATTACATCTTTTAGGTGGATTGTTCTTTTGGGGTAAAGTTTTTTCTAAAGTCAACAAGCTAAAAAAAGAGAACACTATAAAAGAGCAAAAAAGTATCGACGCCCTATCTCTTTATTGGACTTTTTTATTAATTGTTTGGCTTGTATTTTTTTTAATTATGTATGTTTTTAATGATACTGTTATTGCTTGGTGTCAAGCGTTACTCAACTAAGTATTTTAAAGAAATAGCATTAAAATAGTTGCAACAATAATTATAAAAATTAATAAAATATTTACAGACCTTAAATATTTTTTTACCTCTGGCCTCTTTTCTTTTTTTGAAAAACCTCCTGCACCCAATGCAATTACAAGATAAAAAAGAAATACCAAAATAAGTATAGTTATATAAATACCAAATTTTCCAAGCATAATTCAATCTACTATAAAGCCTTATTTGTTGAATTATTAATATATTTTTCTATAGATTCTCTAATTGATATCAATTACTGTTATCAACGAGAGAGAGACAAATATGCACCCGGGGATTATATTTTTAGGAGTAATTGTTGGTTCAGTTTTGTTCCACATATTTACTCCATGGTGGTGGACTGACATAGCTTCAAATTGGGGAGCAATGGATGACACAATTAATTTAACTTTTTGGATTGGTGGAGGCGTATTTATTTTAGTTTGTCTGTTCATGGTGTATTGCATTTTTATGTTTTCTTATAAAGAAGGTCGTATTGTTGAATACAAACCAGAGGATCATAAATTAGAAAAAATATTAACCATTGCAACTACTGTAGGAGTCATTGCTCTTTTGGCACCAGGACTTATCGTTTATAATAATTATATTAATACCCCAAAAAATGCACTGCAAGTTGAAGTGAATGCCTGGCAGTGGGGATGGCAGTATAGATTGCCAGGTGAAGATGGAATATTAGGAACTGCTCAAGTAACAGAAATTAGTGACGACAACCCTTTTGGAATAAACTTGGATGATCCAAATGGAAAAGATGATATTTTAATTGAAGACGATGTTCTTCATCTAAAAACAGATAGACCAGTAAAAATTTTATTAAGATCACTGGATGTTTTACACAATTATTATGTTCCTCAATTTAGAGCAAAAATGGATGCTATACCTGGGATAATTACTTATTATTGGTTTGAGCCAAATAAAATAGGTGAGTATGAAGTTCTATGTGCTGAGTATTGTGGAATAGGCCACTATGCCATGAGAGCAAAAGTTATTGTTGAAAGTGAAGGCAATTATGAAAACTGGATTAAAGAACAAGAAACTTTTTCAGATTTAATTGCCAAGCAAGAAAAAAACAAATTAAAAAAAAATCTCATGGCTAAAAATAATAATTAAATAATGTAAGGATAATTATGTCAGACGAATATAACCAGAAAAACACACCTCTTGAGGCAAAATCTTCAGAAACTATGTCTGGTACTTCTGGTACCTCATCAAAAGATATTGATTATGTAAGACCTGCAGAGCTCCCAGAACAGGATCTATACCATGGTCATAGTTTTATTACTAAATGGATTTTTTGTCAGGATGCAAAAATTATTGGGATACAATATTTTCTTACTGCAGTTTTTACAGGAATAGTTGGTCTTGTTCTTTCTTGGCTGATGCGTTTACAGTTAGGTTATCCAGATTTAGTTCCATTTATTACACCAGAACACTATTATCAGTTTGTAACTATGCATGGAATGATAATGGTTGTTTATTTTTTAACAGCATTATTTTTGGGTGGCTTTGGAAATTATCTAATTCCCTTGATGGTTGGTGCAAGAGATATGGTTTTTCCATATGTAAACATGCTTAGTTTCTGGATGTTTTTTATCGCAGTTTGTGTTTTGATGGCTAGTTTTTTTGTTCCAGGTGGGCCAACTGGAGCGGGCTGGACTCTATATCCTCCACAAGCAATTTTACCAGGTACCCCTGGTTCAAATATGGGAATTATTTTAATGCTTGCTTCCTTATCTTTATTTGTAATTGGATTTACCATGGGTGGATTAAATTACATAATTACAATTTTACAAGCCCGTACCAGAGGAATGACTTTAATGAGGATGCCCTTAACAATATGGGGAATTTTTACCGCAACTGCTTTAGCAATGCTAGCTTTTCCAGCTTTATTGGTTAGCTGCATTATGATGACTTTAGATAAGATGCTTGAGACTAGCTTTTTTATGCCAGCAATTCTCCAAGCAGGAGAAGTATTAGACTATGGAGGAGGAAGTCCTGTTCTTTTCCAGCATTTATTTTGGTTTTTCGGACATCCCGAAGTTTATATTGTTGCTCTTCCTGCTTTTGGAATAGTTTCAGATTTAATATCAGTACATGCTAGAAAAAATATTTTTGGATATCGAATGATGGTTTGGGCTATCGTTGGTATTGGGGGCTTAAGTTTTTTTGTTTGGGCTCATCACATGTATGTTAGTGGAATGAATCCCTGGTTTGGGTTTTTCTTTGCAACAACTACTCTTATTATTGCAGTACCGACTGCATTAAAAGTTTATAACTGGATAATCACGTTATTTAGAGCCAACATAAGAATGAATACTGTAATGCTTTTTTGTTTAGGTTTTATAGTCACTTTTGTAAACGGAGGTATTACTGGAATTTTTTTAGGAAACGTTGCTGTAGATATTCCGCTATCTGATACTTATTTTGTAATAGCTCACTTTCATATGGTGATGGGTATTGCTCCGCTTATGGTAATTATGGGAGCTGTATATCATTGGTTTCCTTTAGTTACAGGAAGAATGTTAAGTGAAAAATTAGGTAAGTGGCATTTTTGGATCACTTTTTTAGGAGCTTATTCTATTTATTTTCCGATGCACTATCTTGGTTTTATCGGAGTACCAAGAAGATATTATGAAATGTATGATAGTCCTTATGTAGCTTCTGCCACTGGAATGAATGAATTTATAACTGTAGCAGCTCTAATTGTTGGTTTCGCACAGCTTATATTTATTTACAATATAGTATCAAGTTTGAGTATTGGAAAACCAGCAGGAAAAAATCCCTGGAAAGCAAATTCTTTAGAGTGGTTAACTCCAGAAGTGCCACCAGCTCATGGTAATTGGGGAGAAAAATTACCAGTTATTTATAGGTGGCCTTATGACTTTAATGTACCAGGAGCAAAAGAAGATTATATAACTCAGACAACTCCACCAAGTGAAGTTATAAATGCGGAGGTTCAAAAAACTTAACTAATGTCAAATAATTCATTAAATAATTTACCTGAAGGTTTTAAGGGGATGTCCCACGATATGGGATCAGATCAAACTGCGTTTAAAGGTGTTCAATGGGGTAAAGTTATGATGTGGATTTTTTTATTAAGTGACACTTTTATATTTAGCTGTTTTTTAATTTCATATATGAAAGGAAGAACTTCTACTGTAGTAGATTGGCCAAATACAAGTGAGGTTTTCTCATTACATGTAGGCGGGGTACCTGTTCCGTTATTATTAATTGCAATTATGACATTTGTTTTAATCACAAGCAGTGGAACTATGGCACTTGCAGTTAAATATGGATATGAAAAAAATAGAAAAATGTGTGGCTGGCTGATATTAGCTACAGCTATAGGTGGCCTTACTTTTGTGGGTATGCAGATATTTGAATGGTCAAAATTAATACACGAAGGTGTTAGACCATGGGAAAATCCATTCGGAGCTAAACAATTTGGATCATTCTTTTTTATGATCACGGGTTTTCATGGAACACATGTATCGATTGGGGTGATATTTTTATTTATTTATGCAAGAAAAGTTTTTAGAGGTGATTTTGACAATGGCAAAAGAGGTTTTTTTACCACCATGAAATCAGATTATGTTGCAATAGAAATTTTAGGTCTTTATTGGCACTTTGTTGATTTGGTATGGGTATTTATATTTGCCTTTTTTTACTTATGGTAAACAAAAATTATGGATGAAATACAAAAAAAAGAACAAGCTAGCTCAACGCATAAGATAGGAATCTATCTATGGATTTGGGGGTTACTATTCGTACTTAGTTTCTTCTCTTACTTGGTTGACTGGTTTCAATTTCAGGGATTATTGAGACATAGTTTAATTTTAATATTCATGTTTCTTAAAGCGGGCTTAATAATGGCTTTCTTTATGCACTTGTATTGGGAGCGATATGCTTTAGTCAATATTCTTTTGTGGCCAATGACAGCAATAGTTGGTTTTATTGTTCTCATGGCAGCAGAAGCAAAATACACTGTTTTTACAAGATTATTATATTTTTTTATAGGAGGATAATTTATATGACTGGTTTTACTGTACTTGCTGGAGCATTAATATTTTTTTTACTTTTCATTTATGTAACATGGTTTGGCACTCAATTAAAAATAGAAGCTAAGGAAGAAAAGAGTGCGTCAATCAAAATTAATCCATATGACAATTTGCCTATTAGTAGAAGATTTATTGATAAAAAAAATAAACAAGTTGGGTTTTTTGATTTAGGTAATCATATTTTGATTATTGGAATGGTGGTATCACTTATATTTATTTTAATAAATATAGATTAAGTGTAGAGTAAATTTATCCAACATGATTACAAAAAAAATTATCCCTATAGATATTAATATTCATATTAAATCTTTATATTTGCTAATGAAGCCAAGAGTTATGTCTCTTGTCATATTTACATGTGCGGTTGGTCTTTTAACCTCTAATTCGAATATAAATACTAGTGATGCAGTGATAGGTATTTTTTTGGTCGCCTTAGGAGCTGGAGGAGCTGGATGTCTAAACATGTGGTATGAGTCAGATTTAGATGCATTAATGGCAAGAACATGCTTAAGGCCAATTCCAACTGGAAAAATTAATAGAAAACAAGCTCTTACTTTTGGCGTAATGCTGTCGGTTATTTCTGTTGGAGCATTAAATTATTTTACAAATTTTTTATCCGCATCATTGCTATTATTTACAATATTTTTTTATCTTTTTATTTACACAATATGGTTAAAAAGAAAAACACCTCAAAATATTGTTATAGGTGGGGCCGCTGGTGCATTACCGCCCGTTATAGGATGGACTATAGCCACAAATACAATAAGTTTAGAGCCATTAAGTTTATTTTTAATAATTTTCTTTTGGACCCCATCTCATTTTTGGGCTTTAAGTTTATATAAAGCAGATGACTACAAGAAAGCTAAGATCCCAATGCTACCCTTAACAGATGGTATAGAAAAAACAAAAGTGTATATTTTTATTTATTCTTTATTAATGTTACCTGTTATCATTTTTCCATATTTGATTAGTTTTTCAGGCTTAATTTATCTAGCTCCAGCTTTAATCCTTACAATTTATTATAATATTATTTGCTACGATCTCTATAGATATAAAAAAAATAGATTTGACTTAAGGAAAGCCAAAAAAGTTTTTGGTTATTCAATTTTGTATTTATTTTTAATTTTTGTACTATTTCTAGTAGATAGCATTATTTAAATAATGTGGCTCACAATTTTGCGATAGAGTATTTTAATTAATTAAATCTCTTAGATTTAAATATTCATATTTTATTAATAAACAAATTATTGAAAAAATAATAGTTGTAATACCAATGGAATAAAAAGCCTTCTTAAGTATTTTAGGGTTTTCAGGTGCACCAACCTCATTTGCTGGGATTAAAAATTTTCTTTTTCGATTAACATCAATTGGCAATATAGAAAAAAATACCACTAACTGAATAATTAGATACATTGTAACTAGTCCAATTGTACTCAATTTACCCCCCTATATCTTTAATTTTAAATGGTATATAATTAAATCTCAAGTTAAAAGATAATAAGTTATTATGTGAAATTATATTCTTAACTAGTTTATGTTTTTAGGGGTATTTTTATTAGCCATTTTTTTACAATTAATATATTTGTATTTTAGAAAAAAATTATTAAATGAAATACATAAGCACCAGAAATAATTCAAAAGAATATAGTTTTGAGGAAGTTTTTATCAAAGGACTAGCAGATGATGGGGGTCTGTTTATTCCTAGGGAAGTTAAAAAATATAGTAATGAAGAGCTAGAATTATTAAATAATTTAAGTTACCAAGATTTGGCAAAAAAAATAATTTATCCATTTATTGGTGATTTTATGACAGTAAATGAATTGTCAGATATTGTTGATAAGTCATATTCTGTGTTTAGAAAAAGTAATGCTATAGATTTAATTAAAGTAGGTGACACTAAACTTTTAGAGTTATTCCACGGCCCAACACTTGCTTTTAAAGATATTGCAATGCAGTTATTGGGAAATTTTTATGAATATTACTTAAAAAAAAACAAAAAAAATATAAATATTATTGTTGCAACATCAGGGGACACAGGTGCTGCTGCAATAGATGCAATAAAAGGAAAAAAGAATATGAATATATTTGTTCTTCATCCTCACAAAAAAGTTTCACTTGTTCAAAGAAAACTAATGTCCACTGTTAAAGAAAAAAATGTCTTTAATATTGCGATAGAAGGTAACTTTGATGATTGTCAAAATTTAGTTAAATCAATGTTTGCAGATAAAGAATTCTCTAGCTCAATTAACATGTCAGGAGTAAATTCTATAAATTGGGCAAGAATTATTGCACAAGTTGTTTATTATTTTTATACATATTTCAAAATTCGAGACGGTAGACCAGTTAATTTTTCAGTACCAACAGGAAATTTTGGAGATGTGTACGCTGGTTATGTAGCAAAAAAAATGGGTTTACCAATAAACAAGCTTATAGTTGCTACAAATCAAAATGATATCTTACATAGAGCGATTTCAAATGGAAAATATGAAGCTGATAGTGTTTTTGAAACAAACTCACCAAGTATGGATATTCAAATTGCCAGCAATTTTGAAAGACTGGTCTATGATTTGAATGATTGTGATGACAATGAAACTCAAAAAATAATGACTGAAATTAAAGAAGAAGGCAAATATATTATTCCAAAAAATAAAATGAAAAAATTAGATAAAGATTTTTTATCAGCAAGCATGAATGAAAAAGAAGTTTTAGATACTATTAATAAAGTTTATACTAAATATGCTATTGTATTGGACCCCCATAGCGCGATAGGCTTTGGAGCTTTAAATAAAGTAAATATAGAAGGTAACAATGTTGTTTTAGCAACAGCACATCCATGTAAATTTCCTGATGCTATAAATAAATCAATTGGTTTAAAACCAGATCTACCAGATGAACTAAAGTATGTAATGGATGAAAAAGAAAATTATGATATTATATCAAATAGTTTAAGTAAAACCGAAAAATATATTAAGGAAAAAATACAATGAAATTAAAAGAAAATGACAACATACCCAATTCTGAGTTTTTTATTATGGAAGATGGAAATCCAATAAAAAAAAATACTTTAACGTTCTTTAAAAATAAGAAAGCTGTTTTATTTGGTTTACCAGGTGCCTACACATCGGTTTGTTCAGCTAAACATTTACCTGGCTATGTTGATAATTATGAAAAATACATGGCAAAAGGCATAGACCTCATAGTATGCATCTCTGTAAATGATCCATTTGTAATGGATGCATGGGGAAAGAACCATAGCGTTGGAAATAAGATTATAATGATGGCAGACCCTCTTTTAGAATTTACTAAATTAATAGGTGCGGATATTGATAAAAGTGCCAGAGGTTTAGGTATTAGATCAAATAGATACTCTATGCTGATTGATGATCTTAAGGTAATTAAGTTACAAGAAGAGGTAGATGCTGGTTCATGCGAAATTTCAGCTGCACAAAATTTTTTAATTTTAGTTTGATTCTGCTGCTTGTTTAGCTAGTAAATCAACTTCTTCATTTAAGATGTCTCCTGCATGGGCCTTAACCCAGATCCATTTAACATTATAAGAATTATTTAATTTATGTAATTGAACCCATAGTTCTTTATTTTTTACCGGTTCTTTCTTTGAGGTTTGCCAATTATTTTTTATCCATTTATGAACCCAATCAGTAATCCCCAATCTGACATATTGAGAATCTGTATAGATCTCTATTTGTTCAATTTCTTTTATTTCTTGAAGCGCTTTAATAGGAGCCATTAACTCCATTTTGTTGTTAGTTGTATCCTTTACGCTTCCACTAATTTTTTTTACCTCTCCATTAATATTTATAATTGCAGCCCATCCACCATTGCCTGGGTTATTCAGGCATGATCCATCTGTATAAATTTTGATCATTAATTGTAATAATTTTTGTAATTATTAAGATTGTTGTGAATTATCAATTTTTGTAAATATTCTTTTGGATCCTTTATCTTAATTAAAGCACTTTTTGATGTATTGAAATAATCGTAAATTCTAGTCAAAAGATACCTTAAAGCAGCACCTCTACACAATACATTTAACGAGTCTCTTTCTTTTTTTGAAAATACTCTAATAGTTTCATATCCATCTATTAGATTCTTAATTTTTTTATGATTTATAATAAATTTATTATTTTTTCTATCAAAGCACAAAGCATTTATACAGATTGCGATTTCATACATTAGGAAATCATTACATGAAAAATAAAAATCAATAAATCCAGAAAAATTATTTTTATTAAAAAAAATATTATCTATGAATAAATCACCATGAATAATTCCACTAGGTAGATTTTTTGGCCATTCTCTTTTAATATCTTTTAAGTTTTTATAAAGAGCGGGTAGAATCTCAGATCCTAATTTTGAAGATTTAATATTTATATTTTTTAATAAGAAGTCTAACTGGGTAACAGACATAGAGTTGCGTCTATATAATTTTATTTTATTGGAAGCCTTGTGAAACTTCGCAATATTTTTTCCTATTTCAAAACAGTTTTTACTGTTAAGCTTAATTTTATCCTTACCCTCAATAAAACTTACAATACATGCTGATTTACCCTTAATCTTGCTTAAGTATTGTCCTTTCTTATTTTTTAAAGGCTTTGGACAAACGATATTTTTTTTATTTAATTTATTCATTAGATTCATAAAAAAGGGTAGGTCTTTTTTTTGAACCCTTTTTTCAAAAATTGTTAAGATAAGTTTTTTTTTATCAGTTTTTAATAAGTAATTTGTGTTTTCTATTCCTTTTTTAATACCTTTAAATTTGACCACTTTACCAAGACAGTACATATCACTTATTGATATAATTTCTTTATTAGTTATTTTTGTATAAACAGCCATCTAATTTAATTTTGCTGGAACTTTAAAAACAATATCTTCTTTTATAATTTCCACCTCCTCAATTTTTATATTGAATTTTTCTTTAAGTTTATTAATAAAATTTTCAACTAAAATTTCTGGTGCAGATGCTCCGGAAGATATACCAATTACTTTACAACTTTGTAATTTTTCAAAAGGTATTAAACTTTCAGAATGTATTAGTTCTGCATGAGGGCAACCTGACTGTTCAGCAACCTCAACTAATCTTACTGAATTTGATGAATTTCGACTTCCTAAAACAAAAAACATATCACAATTTTTTGCAATATTTTTGACTGCAGACTGACGATTAGTAGTTGCGTAGCAAATATCCTCTTTAAAGGGCTCTCGTATTAAAGGAAATTTTTTTTTAAGTGCCTTTATTATATTTTTTGTATCATCAACGGATAGGGTTGTTTGAGTAACGTAGGCAATTTTCTTATTTAGATCTAGCTCGTACGTCTCAACATCAAACTCATCTTGAATTAAATCTATAGAACCATGTGGCAATTGACCCATGGTACCAATAACTTCTGGATGATTATTATGCCCTATAAGAACTATGTGGTAGCCTGCTTTGTGCAAGCTCTCAGCCTCTCTATGTACTTTTGATACAAGAGGACATGTAGCGTCTATATATTCCATTTTATAGCTATCTGCCTCTATTGGTATTGCTTTAGGCACACCGTGCGCTGAAAAAATTACAGGTCTACTTTTGTCTTTAATCTCACTCAACTCTTCAACAAAAATAGCACCTAAATTTTTAAGGTTATCTACTACATGCTTATTATGTACTATTTCATGACGCACATAAACAGGTGCACCATATTTTTTAAGACTTTTTTTAACTATTTCTATAGCTCTTTCTACGCCAGCGCAAAAACCGCGAGGTGCAGAAAGTAATATTTTCAATTCTTTATTTTTCATTTTTTTCCAAAAGATATCCAAGCAATATATGGGGAAAGGTTAAAGACGCCAAACCAATAAATATAACTTTTAATATTGCATCATTTAATTGGTAGAAATTAGAGAGGAAATATAAGCTTATAACATAAAAAATAGCAGTTAAAACTGTAAGTGGCATAGCTTTTTTTATAAAAGTTATAGCACCAATTATAAAACTATTTTCATTAAGTTCTGTTATCAGTGAAATTGTATGTCGGAATGAATGTAGGAAGCAAAAGTAAATTGTAAAGGCAATTAGTGGAGTTAAAAAATAATTCAGAACAATAATTGAAAAAAAATCTAAAAATATCAAAATGTTTATAATTTTAAAATCTTTCAAAAAGTAATAAATACTAGATAGTAAAGAAATAGATAAAGCAAAAAGTAATATACTGTTATTTTCAATAAAGTTTAAGAATAAATAAAAATTTTCATTTTCTATTAAAAGTAATTTAAAAATATTAACAGTTTCAATGAAGTGAAATATTAATGGCGCAATGATTATTAGAGATCCTTTTAAGAAATAAAGAATTAGATTTGATACATTTTTATTATTTATCAAAAATTCTGTATCTTCTTTACCAAAATGATATGAGGCAACAACTAAAAATAAAATAAGAGATACTGTTGGAAAAAGTATCCAAAATATAATGATGCTAATACCGATAAGAGAATATATTAAATAAAAAAAATAAGATTTTTTTACATTATATAATTGGCTAAGTTTTTTACCTTTTTGATCGTCTAGCGCACCATGTGAAACGCCAATTGTAAGAATAAGAAATAAACATACCACTGGAGAGATGATTAAGTTTTCGAATTGATTAACAGCCAAAGCAATGAAGCATGAAAAAAGAAAAAAAATTATTGAATGATAGAAATTAATTTTATTTATCAGACTATACATTTTATTTTAAAAGGGCTTTAATAAATAACCATTTTTTAGCTGTTTTAAGAATTATTAATAAATCTTGGAAAATATTACTCTTATTAGATAGAAATTTAATTACAGTTTCAGGAGAGTTATCAAACATTTTGAAAAATATATTTGGCATTTGGTTGGCATGATTATTTAAAACTCTTAAAAATATTTTATCTAGAAATTGATATTTTTTTTTAATTTCATATCTTCTTATTTTATCAATATTATCAATATTTTCTCTTATGAATCTGCTATGTTCTTGAATATTCAAAAAAGTGTACCCAGTACTTAATCTAGTCATATGTCCTGCGGTACCTATATTTATTTTTTTTTCCCCATTAATATTTGATGGATAAAAAAGTGGTATAGCACCATTTTCTTTATAATTAATTTTATAATTTTTAATATTTAGATGATTTTCAATGTAATTTTTTAATTGCTGATCATAATCCACTTCTAGATCATTATTCATTTTAGATAACCACGTAGTTTCAACCATAGCCTTATTTTTACTAAAAGGTAGTGTGTAAAAGAAATGAACACTTTCATATTGTTGACAATCAAAGTCCATTAAATTCATGATCTTTTCATCAAAAACATCTTTGGTAGTCTCGATCTCAATACCCTTAAAGTGTTGCCAAAGCTGATTTTCATTAGACTCTATTGAAGGAACACTATTGAAAACAAGCGAGTTATTTAAGCTTACCTCATTAATATTTTTATAAAATTTAATATTCGGATTTTGTTTCAGTATGGTGTTTATTTTTTTATAGAATAGTCCACTATCAATTGATTGATAAGGCAGCTTATTACATTCTAAAAATTTAGTTTTATTGGGTATATTTATAGAAAAATTATCCCAACTTTTTTTAACACAATCTTCAAAATTATGACTTGTTGTTTTCCAGAAAGACCAAGTCTTATCTCTTTTGTACTCTAATCTAGGCTCAATAATTGCTAATGTTTTATTTTTGAGTTTATTATGAGTTTCTAATTCGTATGCCAAAGATAACCCAGCACAACCACCACCAATAATTATATAATCAAATTCTTTCATTTAAATCTATTTCCTCACTAATTAAAAAGTGTTCATTATTCATATAACCACTTTTTTGTTTTGTTACAAAAAGTGTTACTAAGTCAAATATAGAAAGAATGGTCTGATAGATTTTTGTAATATTATTTACATAAATCTTACCTGCTTTATTATAATTCTCTATATTTTTTGTTCTTAAAATTTTATCACCTATGTTTTTGTAAACCCTTCTTGCTACAAGTATTGCAAATCTAAACTTAAAGGGTATTTCCTTTATTGCTATAAAAGAACTTTTATAGAATAAATCAGCTAAAGCTAAGGTGTCGCTTATTGTCTCAAAATCATTCTTAATATAAAATCTATTAATCTTCGAGTCTTCGATAACATCCCTAGCTATATTTGTTAGTTGCATTGCAATGCCTAAATCTATGGCAGCTTTCATTGAATTGTCACCTTTAACTTTTAAAATTTTTGCCATCATCAAGCCTACTGTACCAGCAACTCTGTAAGAATAAATTAACAAATCTTTTTTATTATTTAATTGAACTTTTTTACTTAAATCTGATTCAACACCATCAAATAAGTCTTTAATAATTTTTATTGAAATTAAATGATGATCCATAAGATCCCACATATTTTTAATTATTATATTATTATAATTTTTATTAAGAAAATCATTCTTAAAAACTAATAGATTTTTTTTCTTAACTTCTAATTCGCCATCGTTATCTGCAATATTATCTACAGTTCTACAAAAATCATATAAAGAGGAACACTTTTGATAGGTTTTTTCTGGTAAAAAGAAACCAGCCCAATTAAATGACTTTGCGTAAATAGACAGGTAGTTTTTATTAGACATTATATAATCTTATCTAGAACTTTTGCTGAGGATAGCACACCGGGAACACCTGCACCAGGATGTGTTCCTGCCCCAACAAAATACAAACCATCATAAATTTCTGATTTATTATGAAACCTAAAATATGCAGATTGAGTAAATTTTGGCTGGATCGAAAAACCTGATCCAAATTTAGTATTTAATTCATTTTCAAAATAATCTGGTGTTAAATAGAAATCTTCAATAATATTCTCTCTAAGATTAGGTAATAACACTTTTTCCATTTTATCTATTACTAAGTTCTTCATTTTTTCACCTTCAGTTTTCCAATCAATTTTAGATTGATTGTTTGGAACAGGCACAAGAACATAAAAGCAATCATTACCTTCAGGTGCCATTGATTTATCTGTAGCTGATGGTCTATGAAGGTAATAGCTTATGTCATCATTTAACTTTTTATTATCAAAAATGTCAGTCAGGTGTTCTTTATATTTTTCACCAAATTTGATTGTATGATGTTCAACATCTGGGTATGTTTTTTTTGTTCCAAAATAGTAAACAAATAGACCCATAGAATACTGCATTCTATTCTGCTTCCATTTAAATAGAGAGCTTGTTTTATTTAGACTTAGAAGTTTTTCATATACAGCAGGTGGGTCGGCATTACATATTACGTTATTTGAAAGTATTTCTTTTTGATTGTCTAATTTTACCCCACTAATTTTTCCATTATTTGAAATTATTTCTGTTACCTCATGTCCTTTGATTAATTCAATTCCCTGTTCAATCATTAATTTTTCCAAGCCACTGATTATGTTTCCAGTTCCACCCATTGAGTAATGAATGCCCCATTTTTTTTCAAGATATAGAATTAATCCGTATATTGATGTTGTTGTAAAAGGATTTCCGCCAACTAACAGAGGATGCATACTTAGCATACGTCTTAATTTTTCATTTTTTATATATGAAGAAACTAATGAATAAACTGATTTATAGCTTTTAAGTTTTAGTAAAGAGGGCAATTGTTTCATCATCACCAGAGGTTTATCAAAAGGAACATCTGCCAGTTCAGTGAATCCTTTATCAAATATTTTTTTTGTAAATTTTACAAGTTTTTCATATCCCTTAACATCATTCTTGTTTATCTTTTCAATTTGTTTTTTCATGTGATCTTCATTTCCTGAATAATCAAATTTTTCACCATCTTCAAAAATAAATCTATACCAAGTTTCAAGAGGTTTAAGCTTTATATAATTTTCAGGTTTTTTTTTAAATAATTCAAATAGTTCGTTAATTAAATAAGGCGCTGTTATTACAGTAGGTCCAGCATCAAAAGTAAAACCATTTTTTTTGAATACTCTAGCTCTCCCTCCTAAATCTTGATGTTTTTCAATTAAAATAACATGATGACCTTTTGCTCTTAACCTTAGAGCAGCAGCTATACCACCAAAACCAGAACCGATGATAATAGATTTCATTAAGTTAATTTATAGTTTTTAAAAAAAAATGTAAGGTAATTATGAATTAATTTTTTTTAGTGCAATCTTGGTGTCTTCTAGGTTTTTATTAAAAAGTACGTCTAGTTTTGATTTGTCCACAGATGTATTGATAATCTTTTTAACTGACTCTACTGCAATTTTAACCGATACATCTTTTATTTCTTTAAGAGCAGCATCCTTCAATTGAAGAATCTTATTTTCAGCTAACTTTTTCTTAATTTCTGAAGATTTATGAAATTTATCATTCATCTCTATCACAAGGCGATTACTATCCTTTTTTGCTTGCTCTAAAATAATATTGCCTACATTCTGAGCAGTATCTAACTTGTCTTGTGCTTTATCTAATAAAACTTTCGCTTCTAATCTTAATTTTTCACTTTCATCAATTTCATTTTTAATATCTGTGATGAGTTTATTGAATACTTCGTTAATTTTATGAGGAACTTTTAGATATACTAAACCACCTAAAAAAATAAAAAATGATACTGCTACCCAAAAAGTAGAATTAATTACCATAATATCTACTCATTATTTTACTTGATAAATCATTAACTATTGCTGAAACACTGCTACTATTAACATCAGCACTTATTAGCTGATGAAGTAAGTCTGCAGATGTTTCTACCGCTATCTTGTTAATTCTTTCTGGAGCTTTATCTCTAAACTCTTGTATTTCTATTTCAGCTTTTTGAATTTCGTTTGAAAGATCCTTCTCTAGTGCTCCTTTTTTTAGAATAATATCTTTCGTTAATCTTTCTTTTGCTTGACTTATCATGCTCTTTGCATCATTTTTACTCTTTTCAACGATTTCATTATACTCTTTAATTTTTGATTCACTTTCTTCTCTCTTTTTTTCTGCAGTACTAATATTCTCTAAAATTAGAGATTTTCTTGTCTCAAGGTTGGCACTAATTTTTGGCAAAATAATTTTAGACAACAGAATAAACAATATGGAAAAAGTTATAGCTAACCAAAAAATTTGAGAAATCCAGAACTCAGTATCAAGCTGAGGCATTCCCACTTTCTCTGCTGCATTCACAGCAGAGGAAAGTAAAATAGATAAAAATAAAAGTTTACCCATCAATACTTAAAAAGCGAAAAGAATGATTAACGCAACAACCAAACCAAATAGCCCGGTTGCTTCTGCTAAAGCAAAACCTAATAATAAATTAGGAAATTGTTTTTGAGCTGCAGATGGGTTTCTCATAGCACCAGTTAAATAGCTACTAAAGATATTACCAATCGCAATTCCTGCACCCGCCAACGAGAGTACCGCTATACCTGCTCCGATCATTTTTGCTGCTTCTAATTCCATTATATCCTCCTTATGTTAGTTAATGGTGTAAATTTAATGCATCATTTAAATAGATGCAGGTTAAGATTGCAAAAACATATGCTTGAAGGAAAGCAACTAAGAACTCCAAACCAGTTAACGCAACCGAAAAACTCAGTGGAAGCCATCCACCAACTATCCCGAGACTTATCACAAAGCCTCCGAAAACTTTCATCATAGTGTGTCCAGCGAGCATATTAGCAAACAAACGAACAGAAAGACTAATAGGTCGACTCAGGTATGAAATAACTTCAATAATTATTATTAATGGTAACAAAAGTGCAGGAACACCACTCGGTACAAATAGTTTTAAATACCCTAACCCATGCTTCATAAACCCTATTACGGTTACTCCAACAAAAACAAAAAAAGCCAAAAAAAATGTAACGATTATATGACTAGTTACTGTGAACGAATAAGGCATCATGCCAAACATGTTGCAAAATAAAACAAACATAAAAAGTGAAAAAATAAATGAAAAATAAGGTTTTGCTTTTGATCCAGCGGTATCACTAATCATCTTTGAAACGAATGAATAACTTAATTCTGCTAAAAGTTGAATTTTAGTTGGCAATAAAGAATTCTTTTTTGATCCAAGGTTAAAAATCAATAGTATTGCTAGTGAGCTGATTATCATAAACAAACTTGAGTTTGTAAATGATATGTCTATCGATCCTAACTTTATTTCTGGTCCAATTCTATATACTTCGAATTGAGCCATTGGGTTTGTTGCCATAGTTTTTCTATTCTTGCATATTTTTTGCAGATCTGAACACATTCACAATTCCAGCAGCTACACCTAAAAAAAAAAATATAATTATTAACCAAGGTGTAGTACCAAAGGTCTTGTCTAAAATAAACCCAATAATTGTCCCAATTGCTACTGCAGCCACCAATTCTGTACTTAATTTAAAGGCTGCGCCAATAGGTGAGGGCTGATCCTTATCTTTATATAGCTCTTTCTCTAAAATTTTAGATTTTGCAATCTCTAAGCGAGTTTTAAGTGAATTCTTGGACATTAATTGTTAAGCAACCATACTCTCAGCTTTTTGTAAATCAACAGCTACTAATTGGCTAATACCCTTTTCAGGCATTGTTACTCCATAAAGCCTGTTCATTTTAGACATCGTAAGTGCGTGATGAGTTACAATAATAAATTTTGTATTTGTTATTTTAGTTAGGTCTTCTAGAAGGCCACAAAATCTAGTTACATTGGCATCGTCTAGTGGAGCGTCAACTTCATCTAAAACACAAATTGGAGATGGATTGGTTAAGAATACAGCAAAGATTAAAGATAAAGCGGTTAAAGCTTGCTCTCCACCAGACAATAAAGTTATCGACTGCAACCTTTTTCCGGGAGGACTTACAAGCATTTCAAGGCCTGCTTCTAATGGATCATCAGAGTCAACCAATTCTAGTTTAGCATTTCCACCATTAAATAATTTTGTATAAACCTCATTAAATTTTCTATTAACTTTTTCAAAAGCCTCTAAAAGTCTTTCTCTTCCTTTTTGATTTAATTCATTGATGCTTTCTTTCAATTTAAGAATTGCAGATACGAGATCCTCTCTATCTTGTTCCATTTTTTCTATTTCCATCTCATATTTACTAGTTTCTTCGTCAGCTCTTAAATTAACTGAACCAAGTTTTTCTCTTTCTCTTTTTTTTTCATCTAGTGAATCTTCTTGAGCAGTTGAATTGGGTAATTCTTCAACACCATTTAAATTAGAGTTTTCAAAAATATTTTCTTCATCAAGGTCTAGTTCGGAGTTTACCCTATCTAATAAGTCATCTTTACGTTTTTTTAAACCTTCTATCGTTGCCCCAGAACTTGCTTTTCTCTCTCTAATTTGAATCGATTTTTCCTGCACTTCATTTAGCTCAAGTCTTAAAGAGTTGATTTTCTTATCTGTTTCTTCAATAAAATTTTCATTCTCCATCTTTTCATTTTCAGATATTCTTAAACCTTCAGTTATCTGTCCTTTTTTTTCAGCTTGTACTTTAGGTTGTTGATCACGTTCATTTAATTGTGATAATAATTTATTTTTTCTCTCAGTCAATTCAACAACCATCTTCTGAGAGTTTGAAAGTAAATTTTTCCAGCTTTCAACTTCAATTTCAATAGTCTTTATTCTTTCATTTCTTTTTATAGATTCTTTTTTAATTGACTCATTTTTACTAAAACTATCAGCATATTTTTCTTGTAATAATTTTATATTATCATTTTTCCCATTAATATCTGTTAGTTTATTTTTACTTTCATCATTAGCTAAATTATTTAAGAAATTATTTAATTCAATTTTAGTTCTATCCAATAAAGTAAGAGCCTGATTAGCTTCATTGCTATTAATTAATTCTTTAATCTTTTCAATTGTATTGATAACTTCTTTGATTGGGTCGATGCTTATATTTATGTTATCATTTGCGAAGATATCAATTATTTCATCAACAGCTTCTTGTTCATCTTTAAGTAAATTTTTTGCTTTTTTGAGGTCTTCGTTTGATAATTTTTCGGTTTCAAAGTACTTTGAATCTATTTCTATTAACTCTCCTTTTTCTTCTTTTAATCTTTTTTCATTTGAATTTGCATCAATTACGATGCCTTTTTCTCTGTCAATATCTTCCTCAATAGTTTTTAGAGATTTTTTAAAGTTTTCTATTTCATCTTGAGTTCTTATATTTTCTTCATCAAGACTTTGTAATTCTAAATTCATACGTTGAATTTTAGAGAGATTTTCAATATTTTTTTCTCTAAGAGGCGTTACCTTGTCTGTTTCCAATTCAATTGAGCTTTCAAATTCACTAATTTGTTGATTGAAGTTGCTTACCCCCCCCTCAGCCTCGGTATTAATTTCATTTTCTAATCTAATCTCATTATCAATATCTAATAATTTTAGGTAATACAAACCTGCTTCAATTTTTTTAATTTCTTCAGATATTAGTTTATATTTTGTTGCTTCTTCAGCTTGCTTTTTAAGATTGGCTAATTGTTTTTCTTGCTGTTTTCTTAATTCATCAGCTCTTTTTAAATTGGTATCTGCTGCGTTTAATCTCAGCTCGGCCTCATGTCTTCTTACGTGTAACCCAGAAATATTTGCAGCCTCTTCTAAAATTGATCTTCGGTCTGCAGGCTTTGCAGTAACTAAAGCACCAATACGTCCTTGGCTTATCATTGACGGTGAATGAGCACCAGTTGATAAATCTGCAAAAAACATTTGTGCGTCTCTAGCCCTAACTTCTTTATCGTTTATGTAAAATTTAGAACCTTTATCTTTTTCAATTTTTCTTCTAACTTCAACTTGATCTAAATCTTTATATTGTATAGGTCCTTCGTGACTTGCATTGTCTACAGTAATTGAAACTTCTGCTATATTTTTTGAAGCCTTATTTGATGTCCCATTAAAAATAACATCTTCCATGCCTGAGCCACGCATGCTCTTCGCAGATGTTTCACCCATTGCCCATCTTAATGATTCTACAATATTAGATTTTCCACAGCCATTGGGGCCAACTATTCCAGTTAAACCATTTTCAATGAGAAAGTTAGTTTTATCAGCGAATGATTTAAATCCATTTAATTGGATTTTTTTAAACTCCATGACTTAACTTATATCAGCTTTTCCAGATATTTTTTTAAATTCTTATAATTAAGAGCTTTTTCAAACTTTTTGTCATTGATTATTATCGTAGGAGTAGCATTAACTTTAAATTTTTTTACTCCATCGATTCGATCGTTTAAAATATAATCTTCAATAGTTTTGTCAGCTAAGCACTTTTCAAAATCTAAGGTTATGCCCTCATCTTTTAAAAATTTCTTTAAATACCCTGTAGCCTCCTCTGGCGTTTTTCCTCTCGCCCATTTTTTTTGGCCTGAAAATAAAATATTTAGCACATTTGCATTGCCGTCATTATTGCATTGTCCAATTTTTGAAGCATTAAATGCTGCAATATCTAGAGGAAAGTGTCTAAATTCAATTTTCACCAAACCTTTTTCTATAAAATCTTTTTTAAGATTTGGATAAACATTCTTGTGAAAGTCTGCACAGTGACCACATGTTAATGACTCATAAGCAATTATTGTGATTTTAGCATTTTTTTCACCTACAGAAATTCTTTTAATAGACTGACTGTCTTCTGCAGATAAGTTGGTTGCAAAGCCAAAAAATATAATAAATAATATTGAAACTGTTTTTTTCATCTTTGTTTAAATAATTTAGTTAATTCTAATAATGATTTTTTTATTTTATCATTTTTAATATCATTAATCCTATCTGTATATTTACTATTTGTCACATGATTCTCGTTTTCATCTATCTTTTTAAATTTAGTTTGAGTGTCATCAAAACTTATAAATTTTAATTTCTCAACAACAGCGTAGCCAAAAAAACTATTCATTTTATCCATTATTTCTTTTTTTGAATATTCCAAGTCTACTTCATGACCTCTTTTAACCATCACATGTAGAGTGCTAACACCAAACCTATTGGAATTTTTAAACAATTTTGGATAACATATTTGAAAAATTTCATTACCAACTATATATTTCCAATTATTAAGAGTTTCAGAGAATATATGACCTTTTTTTTTGATTATTTTTTTGATGTTTTTTGGCAAAGTATCTTTAAAAGATCTTAAGCCTTGAATAGTTTTAAACCTCTGCTTAGTATTATTTTTAAATTGCATATGACAAAATCCATACTACCAAAAAAAATTCTTTATTGGTACGATAATAATAAAAGATCACTACCATGGAGAAAAAAACTCTCCCAAGTCAAAAGGGAATATTACACATTAGTGAGTGAATTTATGCTGCAACAAACACAAGTTGTAACTGTAGTTCCATATTTTAATAATTTCGTAAAAGACATTCCCAACATAAGTTCATTGGCAAAATTTAATGAACATAAGCTCTTAAAATATTGGGAGGGGCTAGGCTATTACTCTAGAGTTAGAAATTTAAAAAAGACAGCACAAATATTAGAAAAAGATTTTAAAGGAAGATTACCTAGCACTATTGAGGAATTAAAGCTACTACCTGGAATAGGGGAGTATACTGCAAATGCAATAATGGCGATCGGTTTTAACAAACCATTTATTCCACTGGATGGAAATATTGAAAGAGTAATCAAAAGATTATTAAATTTAAAATTAATTAGTGAAATTTCTAAAGAAAATCTTATTAGTAAAAAAAAAATACTGGGAACTTCTATTAGAGCAAGTGATTATGCTCAAGCCTTAATGGAATTGGGGGCTCTTATTTGTCGACCTAAAACCCCTTTATGCAGCCAATGTCCTTTAACAAAAAATTGTAAATCTTTTAAAAATGATGATTTTGAAATTATAAAAGAAAGAAAGAAAAAGATTGATAAATTTTATCTATTAAATATTTATAAAAAAAATGATAAGTTTTTATTAATAAAGAACATCAAGTTTAGTTTCTTAAAGAATTTAAAAATATTTCCTATGGATGAAATACCTAAATATAATAATATTAAAAAAGACCTAAACTTTAAAATTTCAAATATCAATATGAATATAATTGTTCAATTTACTAAGATAAATGAATCAATTCCAAACTCTTATTGGGTTGATAGCACTAAGCTTGATAGCTATACTTTACCAACTTTCACTAAGAAGATTTTTAGTTATTTAGAAAAAAATTAATGAAAAAAATAGCAATAATAGGTGGTGGTATATCAGGATTATATCTTGCAAATCTTTTAAGAAAAAATTCAAGCTATGAAATCACTATTTATGAAAAAAACAATTCTGTTAATCTAGAGAAGGGTTATGGGATTCAACTTTCGGTTAATAGCATTAAATTATTAAATGAAATAGGTTTTCAGAACATTAATTTAGAAGATAAGTTTCATCCCAATAAAGTAGATTTCTATTCTTTAAAAAATAAGAAGAAGATATGTGATTTGAATATATCGGTTTTTAATAACATTGAAGCTAAGTACACAACACTACAAAGATTTACTTTAATTAATTTTTTAAAAAATAAACTTCCTGATAATTTCATAAACTATAATAAAAAAGTCACTAAAATTGATTATGAAGATGATAATATTGAAGTAACTTTTGAAAATAGTGCTTCAATCGAATGTGATTATTTAGTCATATCTGATGGGACATTTTCAAAATCAAAATCATTAATTGCTAAAAAAGAAATTAAACCAAAATATTTTAAATCCATCGCTTTAAGAGCAACTATAGATCGTAACAGTATTAAAGGAATTGACCCAAATAACATATCTCTGTCTTTAGGGTCTAATTTACACTCTGTATCATATCCAATTGATAAAAAGGGTCAGTTTAATTTCGTCAGTATTTTGAGAAAAAAGCTTAGTATTAATGAGTTATTTGATTATTCTTTATTTGATAGAAGTGATTTTATTTCATCCATTTTATCTGAGATATCAAAGCAAATAGACCCAGATATTATTAAAAATTTAAAAGATATTAGGTGCTTTCCAGTATTTGTGAGTTCTGAAATACATCAACCAATAAATAAAAACACATTTCTTATTGGTGATGCCTTTTTTGCTTTTCCACCAACTTTTGCACAAGGCGCGTCCCAATCAATAGAAGTTGTGCATGAGTTGTATAAAAATTTAGAAAATGAAGATAATCAATTTAATGTTGAGAGAATTGAACGAACTAAGATGATTGATCGAAAATCAAAATTTAACTATTTTGTTTTTCATCTGTCCAATCCATTATTGGCATGGATCAGGAATACCGTAATGAAATATTTAGTTAAAAATAATAAGTTTATTAATAGTTACTTAGGTAAAATTTATAAAAATTAATTATTAGCAATTAGTTTTTGTCTTAAGTTATCGATTGGAACGCTCACTCCATTTACATTACAATGCCAATAAGTCCAACCATTACAACTTTCAGAACCAAGAATTGTTGCAGCAACCTTATGAATTGATCCCTCAGATTGATTATGCCTGATACTTCCATCAGCCATAATTCTTGCAGTAACTTTTTTCTTTTGATCAAAAATACTTGTTCCAGGTTTTATTATTCCTAACTCTACTAAAGATCCAAAAGGAATCCTTGGTTTAGACCTATTATTTTTAAGGGTATCTAGGAAGTCATCTTCTATTGGTTTTGTTTTTTTTAATCTTTCTTCAGAAGCTTTAAAATAATTTTTTTCTTTTTCAATTCCATAGTAATTTCTACCTAATTTCTTAGCAACGGTTGCGGTAGTTCCAGATCCTAAAAATGGATCTAGGACCAAGTCACCTTTGTTTGATGATGCCAATAACACTCTATGAAGTAAAGACTCAGGTTTTTGTGTTGAGTGAACTTTTTTGCCATTTTTTTTAAGTCTTTCTGCTCCATTGCAAATAGGTAGTTTCCAATCTGATCTCATTTGAAGATCATCATTTAAACATTTTAACGATTGGTAATTAAAAGTATATTTTGATTTTTCACTTTTAGATGCCCAAATTAATGTTTCATGAGCATTAGTAAATCTTGTTCCTCTAAAGTTAGGCATAGGATTATTTTTGTTCCAAATGACATCATTTAAAATCCAGAATCCTAAATTTTGTATGGCAGTTCCAACTCTGAAAATATTATGATAGCTTCCAATAACCCAAATAGCTCCATCCTTTTTTAAAATTCTTTTACACTCTGAGAGCCAAGCAATCGTAAAATCATCATACTTTTTAAAACTTTCAAATTGATCCCATTTATCATTGACTGCACTGACTTTAGTTCTATCAGGTCTTGTAAGGGAGTTTTTTAATTGTAGATTGTATGGGGGGTCAGCAAAAACAAGGTCAAAGGTTTCACTTGGGATTTTTTTTAACTCCTTAAGACTGTCACCATTAATAATCTTATTTTTGAAGTTGTTTTCCATTTTATATAAAACAATTAGACTCCAAATGGATTCCATGGTCAACTTCAGATTGAATTATTAGGATTCAAATTGTGCTTAAAACTTTTCTAACAACTAGATGTTGTGGCATTCCACGTGGAGTTTATAAAAGATCACAAATAGGAGAGAATGTTTTTCGATGATATTTAGTGATACCAAACTTCTTGATTGCTCTTAAATGTTCTTTAGTTCCGTAACCTGAATTTGTATCCCATCCATAATTAATAAATTGTTTTGAAAGTTTTGTAATAAATCTATCTCTACTGACTTTTGCAATAATTGAAGCTGCTGAAATGCTAGGAATTTTTTGATCTCCTTTAATCACATATTCTAATTTATAATTTTTAAGATCAGGAAGTTTGTTGCCATCAATTAAAACAAGAGAAGGTTTTTTTTTTAATTTAAGTATAGCTCTTTTCATTGCAAGTAGGCTTGCGTGTAATATATTAATTTTTTCAATTTCTTTAATTGATGCTTGACCTATAGCCCATATAGAATTTTTTTTAATATATTTATCAAGCTCTTCTCTTTTTAACTTAGATAAGCTTTTTGAATCTTTTAATAATTTTTTATTAATTGTTTTATTTAGTATAACTGCTGCTGCATAAACTGGGCCTATCAAACTACCTCTACCAACCTCGTCAACACCAGCCAAAATTTTCATTAAATGTTTAATTTTAAATCAATAATTTTTTGCTTGATTTTTTTTAAGTCTTCCCATGAGTGTTTTTTATTTTCTGGAACTCTTAAAAGATATGAAGGGTTAAAAGTAATAATAACATTGTAAGAAGTATTTTGGACAATTACTTCTTTCCATTTTCCTCTTTCTATAGAAATTTTACTATTTAATCCTGTTAATGACTCCATAGCAGTGCTCCCCATAAGAATTATGATTTTGGGCTTTATGATTGAAATATGTTTTTGAAGAAATGGTGAATATCTTTTTATTTCAATAGATGTAGGCTTTCGGTCTTCAGGGGGTCTAAAATTTATAGCATAAGTAGAGTAAATATTTTCTTTTTTAATATTTATTGCAATTAACATCTTTTTTAAAAGGGTACCAACTTCACCAGTAAAAGTTAATCCTGTGCTATCTTCCCTGAGATCAGGAGCCTCTCCAACTAACATTATAGAACTATTAATGTTTCCATCACCCAAAACTATTTTTTTGGAGTTATTTTTTAGACTACAATCTTCAATTGAGTTAATTAGTATTTTTAATTCAGCAAGAGCCCTAGTTTTGTCTACCTCATTGACAGTATTTTTAATATTTAGATTATTAGTGGTAATTTTTAATCTATTGATAGGGTTTTTATCAAAAATAAAGCTGGATCCAATAGAATTTAATAATTCAACATTATAATTCGTGTTTTGATTTATTACTTTTTTAGACATACAATGATTCAATGTTAATAAAGTTTTTTAGATTTATTTTAATAATATTATTATATCAGAGCCCATTATACTCAAAAAGTTTGATTTTAAACGACTATAATTCACGTTATTTATCTAATTATTTTTCTGGAATAGTAGCTTATGACAATAAAGACAATTCTGTAGCTTTAAAGTTTTTTCAATCATCAAAACTTTTAATTGGAAGACATAACTCTTATCTTAAAAAATATGCTTATACGCTAGTACTTGAAGGTAAAGTTCAACAAGCAATAAATGAAGTTAAACAAAATTTAACAAAAAATAACTCTAATTTTTTTGAAGCACATTTAATTTTAGCACTAGATAGTCTAAAAAAAAAAAATTATAAAAAAAGTAAAGAACACCTTAAAGAATCCTATAAATTTATTAACAATAATAGACTTGCCTTAATAACTGCCGAAACATTAAAACAATATTTATATGTTTTTGAGGAAAATAAAGCCCCAATTACAAAAAATAAATTTGGTAATTTTTCATTCGTTAATGATGTTTTTCAAAAATGTTATTTAGATGATGCAAATACAAAAACTTATTTTGAAAACTTAATTAATAATAAAGACAATGTTAGAGCTAAAAATGCTGACTACTCTAGATATATATTTTTTTACATAAATTATTTAATTGAAAAAAAAAAATATCAAGAAGCAAAAGATATAACTAGTAATTTAGAATATTTAAAGTCATCATTACTTATTTCACAAGGAAAAAAATGGATCGAAAATGA
>CAJQSZ010000018.1 GCA_905618805.1 uncultured Candidatus Pelagibacter sp. | reverse complement strand
GGTCCAAGCTGATTAGTTATGATTTGATATATAATGAAAAATATTGGCACTAAAGATAATATAAAAATTACTATCTTTAAATATTTGGGATTAATTTTTGTGAGCATTATCTTCTATATAAAACTTAAAAGTTTTTTTTTAAATCCATTCCAGAATATAAATTTGCAACATCATCTCCATAACCATTAAACATTTGAGTTTCAACTCTGGGTGATAATAAGCTTCCACCAATAACCCTCTCAGATGCTTGAGACCATCTGGGGTGATTAACATTTGGATTAACATTTGAATAAAATCCATATTCTCTTGGTGAAGCTTTCATCCAAGATGAAGTAGGCATTTTTTTAACTAATTTTATTTTAACTATTGCTTTTGCACTTTTGAATCCATATTTCCAGGGAACAAAAATTCTTAAAGGAGCACCGTTTTGATTGGGTAAAGTTTTTCCATAAAGACCTGTAACAACGGTAGTTAAAGGATGCATTGCCTCATCAATTCTTAGTCCTTCTTTATAAGGCCAGTTTAACACTGGGTATCTTTGACCTTTCATTTGTTCTGGATCATAAACACTTTCAAACTCAACAAACTTTGCTTCAGTTTTAATTGAAACTCTATTAAGTAATTTACTTAATGAAAAACCCATCCATGGAATAATCATTGACCAACCTTCAACACATCTTAGCCTGTAAACTCTCTCTTCAGAGGGGTATAATGAAAGTATTTCATCAGCAGAGAGGGTCATTGGGCTTTCCACCTCTCCTTCAATTGAAATATTCCAAGGTTTGACTTTAAATTCTTGAGAATTTTTATAAGGGTCGTCTTTAGCAGTTCCAAACTCATAATAGTTATTATAGGTGATAATGTCTTTATAACTTGTTAATTTTGAATTATTTTTTAAAGCATGAGCATTATTTAATAAAGACAATGAACCTAATGTTAGCGATCCAAGACCTAAACCAAAAGATTTAATAAAATTTCTTCTTTTATTGTAAATATTTTCTGGTGTTATTTCGGAATATTTATAATTTTTCATCTAATATTTATTATATTATATTATATTTAAACAAATGAGCAAAATTATCGATCATACAGAAGTAGAACAATTTAAAAAAAATGGTGACAATATAGAGCGTAAAATGTTTCCAACTTTATTTGAGGTTGGTTGACTTCCAGCTCTTTCAAACTGGAAGTTTAATTTTTTTATTTTCCTGGTTCTTTGTATCCAGAAGCCATTTTGTTAGCAATTTTTGCAACTGCATTAAGATCTAAAACCTCATGAATTGAAAAATCTGTAACAGCTCCACTAGATACCGCTACCATTCCAGATGCAGAAGCCTGCTCAAAAGTACCTTCTACCTCCACCATAAAATCATACTTTCCTCTAAGACCAGCATAACCAGTAAGTTTTGCACCAGCAGCCTCACAAAGAGCTGTTGTTGCAACTTTTCGATCAGTCTCAGGATTATTAACAAATCCACCAAGACCTTTGGCTGTATAACATCCCATAACTATAAATTTAGCCATTGTTATCTCCTTTATTAATTTGAAACATTAAAACATATTTGTTAAAAATTTGAGACAAAATATTTTTTTAAAATCAACTTGAGGTTTAGCGAATTATGTACGAAAAATTTGGACAATTTATCGATGGCAATTGGTCACCTTCTTCTAACAAGGAAACTTATGAAGTTATAAATCCTGCAACAGAAGAAGTTTTAGGTCATGCATCTAAAGCAGCACCTGTTGATGTTGATAGAGCAATAAAATCTGCTGAAAAAGGATTAAAGGTTTGGAAAAAAACAACACCGTGGAACAGATCTTATATTTTAAGAAAAATAGCTGATCGAATGAGAGAAAAAAAAGATGTATTGGCTAAATGGATGACTTTAGAAAATGGAAAACCTTTAGCTGAAGGTATAGGTGAAACAAATGGAGCAGCGGATATTTTTGAATGGAATGCTGAAGAGACAAAAAGAATTTTTGGTCAAACTATTGAAAGTAGATTTGAAGACACAAGAGTGCATGTTTATTACCAGCCAGTTGGAGTAGTAGCAGCATTATCACCTTGGAATTTTCCACTTATTTTAGCAGCTAGAAAAATATCAACTGCACTAGCAGCTGGTTGTTCAGTAATTATTAAACCAGATACCATTACACCAGGTGTAGTAATGGAATTAGTTGAAATTTGTAGAGAATGTGGTGTTCCGCCTGGAGCAGTCAATCTTTTATCAGGTGATCCACCAAGTATAGCTTCTCAATTAATTCAATCAGATATAATTAAAAAGATTTCAATTACAGGATCTGTAAGAGTTGGAAAACTGATCTTAAAACAAGCTGCAGATAAAGTTCAAAGAGTAACAATGGAATTAAGTGGCCATTCTCCTTTTATAGTTTTTGATGATGCCGATATTAAAAAAGCAGCTGATATGGCCATTGCTGCAAAATTTAGAAATAATGGTCAAGTGTGTATCTCTCCTAATAGATTTTATGTTCATGAATCAAAAAAAGAAGAATTCATAAACTTATTTATAGAAAAAACTAAAAAGTTAAAAATCGGCAATGGAATGGATCTGGATACTCAATTAGGTCCATTAACAACTCAAAAAAGATTGGAAGAAATTGAAGAATTAGTTGAAAAAACCAAACAAGAAGGAGCTAAAGTTTTATTGGGTGGTAAAAGACCAGCAGGCTTCAACAAAGGTTTTTATTATGAACCAACAGTTTTTGATGATGTGAAAGATGACTATACAATCATGAAACAAGAACCATTTGGACCATTAGTTCCAATGCTGTCATTCAAATCTTTTGATGAAGTTATTGAAAGAGCCAATGATCATGAACTTGGCTTATGCAGTTATGTTTGTACCAATTCTATGGAAACAGCTCATTTAGCATCAGAACAGTTAGAGACAGGTTCTGTAGCAGTTAATACTGGAGCAGTTGCAATTGCTGAAGCTCCATTTGGTGGAATTAAACAAAGTGGATATGGCAGAGAAGGTGGATCAATGGCTATTAAAGATTACCTTAATGTTAAATATACTCACATGGGTATTAAGGGCTAACATTTAATCTTAATGAAAAATATTGGATTTATTGGAATTGGTCTTATGGGGTTTCCCATGGCAAAAAACCTTCTTAAGTCTGGTTATAAATTAAAAGTATTTAATAGATCTCAAGATAAAGCAGAAAGATTAAAAGAATTTGGTGCTGAGATTTCTAAATCTATTAAAGATGCCGTAATAAACTCAGATATAATCATTACAATGCTAACAGATGACACTGCTGTTGAAAAAGTGATGGGCAATGAAGAGTTTATAAAAAATATCTCAGCTAATGCTACAGTAATTGATATGAGCTCAGTTAATCCAGTTCTAACAAAAAAATATGCAGAGATTTTAAAAGAAAAAAATATAAATTATTTAGATGCTCCTGTTTCTGGGGGAACAATAGGTGCTGAGGAAGCTTCTTTGGCAATAATGGTGGGAGGTGAAGAAAAAATATTTAATGAGTGTCTTGATTTGCTTAAAAAACTTGGTAATCCAACACTAGTTGGTCCAGTATCATCGGGACAAATATCAAAATTAGCCAATCAAATTATAGTTGGTGTAACCATAGGAGCTGTTGCAGAGGCAGTTACTTTGTGTGAAAAATCTGGAACAAATCCTAGTAAAATGATTGAGGCTTTATCTGGGGGTTGGGCTGATAGTAAAATATTGCAAACTCATGGAAAAAGAATGATTGATAGGGACTTCTCACCTAAGGGAAAAACTACTACCCAATTAAAAGATATGACAAACATTGTAAATGCTGGCAAATCTACAGATTTGCATTTGCCTATTTCAAGTCTAATTAAAGAAATGTATAAAAACTTAGTAGATGACGGTCTTGGAAATACAGATCATAGTTCCTTGTACAATGAAATTAAAAAAATAAACAAAATTAAATAATGAAACTATTAAGAATAGGAAAAAAAGGTTATGAAATTCCTGTAGCAATTGACAAAAATGGAAAATATAGAAATCTTTCTGCACATATTAATGATTTAAATCCTGACACTATAAATTTTAAAACACTTGATATTTTAAAAAATATTAATTTAGAGAATTTAGATGAAATAGCTCAAACAGAAAGAATAGGATCTTGTATTAATAAACCAGGAAATTTTTTTGCAATAGGATTAAATTATGTTGAGCATGCAAAAGAAACAGGAGCAAAAACTCCAGAAAATCCAGTTCTATTTAACAAATCAGTTCATTCCATAATTGGGCCGAACGATAATGTTATAATACCAAAGGGATCAAAAAAATTAGACCACGAAGTTGAAATTGCCTTTGTCATTGGAAAAAAAGCTAAAAGAGTTTTAGAAAAAGATGCTCAAGATTATATTTTTGGATACTGTATTTGTAATGATATTAGTGAACGTGAGTGGCAAAAAGAAAAAGGGGGTCAGTGGGTTAAAGGTAAATCTGGTGATACATTTGGTCCATTAGGACCTTATCTTGTTACAAAAGATGAAATTGAAGATATTAATAATTTAAATTTAACTCTTGATGTTAATGGAAATAGACACCAAACAGGAAACACAAACCAAATGATTTTTAATTTTAATTTTTTAATAGCTCATATTACAAGCTTTATAACATTGATGCCTGGTGATATAGTTACAACTGGCACACCTCCAGGAGTAGGTCTTGGTATGAGTCCTCCAGTTTTTTTAAAAGATAGAGACAAAATGGACCTAGCAGTTGACCATCTTGGAAGCCAAAATATAAAAGTGATTGCAGAGTAATTTCATATGATTGAATTACTTATCGCTTTTGGAGCAGGTCTAATTAGTTTTTTATCACCTTGTGTGTTACCATTGATACCTGGCTACATTGCATTTATCTCTGGAAGCTCACTAAATGAATTACTTGAAAAAAAGAGGATTAATTTAATACCCTTAGTAATATTTTCCTCTGGTTTTTCTTTTGTATTTATTATATTTGGAGCAACAGCATCTTTTTTAGGTCAAATTTTATTAC
>CAJQSZ010000017.1 GCA_905618805.1 uncultured Candidatus Pelagibacter sp. | reverse complement strand
CCAGAGCTTGCAGTTTTTAATGCTGTATCTGCTAGGCCTTTTCTTGCTCCATGCGTTGAGTTAAAATATTCTAGAGCTGTTAAGCCTTCTTTAAAATTTGATATAATAGGTGTTTCTATAATTTCTCCTGATGGTTTTGCAATTAATCCTCTCATGCCGGCTAACTGTTTCATTTGTGCGGCCGAACCTCTGGCTCCACTGTCTGCCATCATAAATACAGAGTTAATTTTCATTCCATCTGGAGTACTTTCTGTTGCTGAAATACCTCTCATCATTTCTCCAGCTACTTTATCAGTACACTTAGACCAGGCATCAACAACTTTATTGTATTTTTCGCCTCTAGTAATTAAACCTTCTGAATATTGGTTCTCATAATCTGCTATTAGTTTTTTAGTATCCTCAATTAATTGACCTTTGTTTGGAGGGATTACTAAATCATCTTTACCAAACGAAATACCTGCTTTAAATGCATGTTTAAAACCTAGATCTTTTAAATGGTCACAAAAAATAACCGTAGTTTTTTGACCACAGAATCTGAAAACACTATCAATAATTTCAGAAACTGTTTTTTTAGGCAGCAATCTATCTATCATCGAAAATGTGATGTCTTTATTTTTAGGCAATAAGTTTGCTAATAAAAATCTTCCTGCAGTTGTTGTGTATTTTTCTAATTTTTTATCTCCTTTTTCATCTACAGTTTCGAAACGTGAAACTATTGTGGTATGAACTTTAATCTGTCCTGTTGAAAGAGCATGTTCAATTGCATCAGTGTTGATAAAATACCCTTCTGGCTTATCCGTTTGAAAAGGTGCTTGAGATAGATAGTATAAACCTAAAATCATATCCTGACTTGGTACAATAATTGGTTTCCCATTTGATGGACTTAAAATATTATTTGTCGATAACATTAAAATTCTTGCTTCTAATTGGGCTTCCAGACTTAATGGAACATGTACTGCCATTTGATCACCATCAAAGTCAGCATTGAAAGCTGCACAACATAATGGGTGTAGCTCAATAGCATCTCCTTCAATTAGTTTAGGTTCAAAAGCTTGAACTCCTAATCTGTGAAGTGTTGGTGCACGATTTAATAATACAGGGTGCTCTCTAACAATTAATTCAAGCGCATCCCAAACAGCGTTAGTTTCTTTTTCTACTAATTTTTTTGCTTGTTTAATTGTGGATGCTAAGCCTAATTTATTTAATCTTGCATATAAAAATGGTTTAAACAGTTCTAGTGCCATTTTTTTTGGCAATCCACACTCATGAAGCTTAAGATCGGGTCCAACAACAATTACTGATCTACCAGAGTAATCAACTCTTTTACCTAGTAAATTTTGTCTAAATCTACCTTGTTTACCTTTTAGCATCTCAGCTAAAGATTTGAGAGGTCTTTTACCAGTACCAGTTATTACTCTTCCTCTTCTGCCGTTATCAAATAATGCATCAACAGACTCTTGTAACATTCTCTTTTCATTCCTAACGATAATATCTGGAGCTTTAAGATCCATTAATCTTTTTAATCGATTATTTCGGTTAATAACTCTTCTATAAAGATCATTTAAATCAGATGTTGCAAACCTTCCGCCATCAAGGGGCACTAAAGGTCTAAGCTCAGGGGGGATTACAGGAACAACAGTTAAAATCATCCATTCTGGTTTTTGACCTGTATCAATAAAAGACTCAATTAGTTTAAGTCTTTTGATTGATCTTTCTTCATTAACTTTAGATTTTGTTTCTTTGATTGTGTTGATTAAAATTTTTCTTTCTTGCTCAAGATCCATTGATTTTAAAATTGAAAGAATAGCTTCAGCACCAATTCCTGCTTCAAAAGATTCTTCACCAAATTCGTCTTGAAATTTAGCCAGTTCTTCTTCATTTAAAAGTTGGTTTTTTTGAAGCCCAGTTAACCCTGGTTCTATAACTATAAAATTTTCAAAATACAAAACTCTCTCAACTTCTTTTAGCTTCATGTCTACTGCTAAAGAAATTCTACTTGGTAAAGATTTTAAAAACCAAATGTGGGCTACAGGTGTTGCTAAATTAATGTGTCCCATTCTTTCTCGACGCACATTAGATTTTGTAACTTCAACACCACATTTTTCGCAAATAATTCCTCTGAATTTCATACGTTTATATTTACCACATAAACATTCATAATCTTTTATTGGACCAAAAATTCTAGCACAAAACAGCCCATCTTTTTCAGGTCTAAAAGTTCTATAGTTGATTGTTTCAGGTTTTTTAATTTCACCGTAAGTCCAAGATTTAATCTTTTCTGGACTTGCTAAAGTAATTTTAATACTACTAAAATTTTGAGCTTCAGAAACCTCATTATTTTTGAACAGGTCTGTTAATTCTTTTTTCATATTTAATTTAATTCGATATTAAGCGCTAATGATTTTATTTCTTTGACTAAAACGTTAAATGATTCAGGTATTCCAGATTCAAAATTCTCTTCACCTTTAACTATGGTTTCATAAACCTTAACTCTTCCAGCCACGTCGTCTGATTTAACAGTTAAAATTTCTTGCAATGTATAAGATGCCCCATAAGCTTCAAGTGCCCAAACTTCCATTTCTCCAAATCTCTGTCCACCTAATTGAGCTTTACCACCCAATGGTTGTTGAGTAACTAAACTATATGGACCAGTAGATCTAGCATGAATCTTGTCTTCGACAAGGTGATGAAGTTTTAACATATAGATAATTCCAACTGTTACAGGTCTATCAAACATTTCTCCAGTTCTGCCATCCCACAAATTAGTTTGGCCAGAAGTTGGTAATTTTGCTAATGCAAGCATTTCAGAAACGTTTTTTTCTTTTGCTCCATCAAAAACGGGTGTTGATATTGCTATACCGTTTTGTAAATTTTCACATAAATCTGCAAATTCAGTTTTATTTAATTTATCAATACCAGCATCAAACACTTCTTTTCCATAAACTGATTTTAAAAACGACGAAATTTTTTCTGTTTTTTCAAATTTCTTATTGTTTTCATTTACTAATCTTTTGACCTCTTCACCAAACTCTTTACAAGCCCACCCAAGGTGAGTTTCTAAAATCTGACCAACGTTCATACGACTTGGCACACCTAATGGATTTAACACAATATCAACTGGTCTGCCATCTTCTCTGTAAGGCATGTCTTCAACGGGAACAATTTTACTAACCACCCCTTTGTTACCATGTCTACCTGACATTTTATCACCTGGTCTTAATCTTCTTTTAATCGCAACAAAAACCTTAACCATTTTCATAACACTTGGTAATAGGTCATCGCCACTTCTAATTTTAAGAACTTTGTCTTCAAATCTCTCAAGAATATCTTGTTTAGCATTATTATATTGGTCTTTTAATTGAGCAACACTTGCTTCGTCACTTATATTTCCAACTGTGATTTTAAAAACATCATTGATGCCAATCTTATTAACAGTCTCTAAGTCTAGCTTAGTACCAACTTCAAATTCTTTGATTTTCTTAGTTAATGATGCTCCAGAAAAAATTTGATTAGCTCTTTGTTTAATGCTTCTCTCTAAAATTTCTTCTTCAACAATTTTATCTTGTTGAACGGTTTCAATTTCCGCTCTCTCAATAGTAATTGACCTTTCATCTTTTTCAATTCCATGTCTATTAAAAACTCTAACATCAACAATAGTTCCACTACTACCTCTTGACATTCTCAATGAAGTGTCTGTAACATCAATTGCTTTTTCACCAAAAATTGAACGTAGTAATTTTTCTTCTGGTCCTGATGCTGAGTCTCCTTTAGGTGTAACTTTACCAACCAATATATCTCCCGCTTTTACTTCTGCTCCAATATATACAATTCCTGACTCATCTAAATTTTTTAAAGCTTCTTCATTGACGTTTGGAATATCTCTAGTAATTTCTTCTTCTCCTAATTTTGTATCTCTAGCCATCACATCATACTCAACAATATGAACAGATGTAAAAACATCATCTGTTACACATCTTTCTGAAATTAGAATTGAATCTTCAAAATTATAACCCTGCCAAGGCATGAATGCTACAGTCACATTCTTTCCAAGTGCCAGTTCACCTAATTTAGTTGACGGACCGTCTGCAATAATATCTCCTGCTCTAACTCTGTCTCCAACTCTAACTAAAGGTTTTTGATTAATACATGTATTTTGATTTGATCGTTTAAATTTATGTAAATTATAGATATCTACAGCAGATTTTGTAAAATCAGTTTCATCACTTGCTTTAACAACGATTCTTTTACCATCAATTTTATCAACAGAACCATCTCGTTTTGCAACAATAGTAACACCAGAGTCTAAAGCAACATCACTCTCAATGCCAGTTCCAACCAAAGGAGACTCAGGCTTCAACAACGGGACAGCTTGTCTCATCATGTTAGAACCCATTAGAGCTCTGTTTGCATCATCATTTTCTAAAAAAGGAATTAAAGATGCAGCAACAGAAACCAATTGTTTTGGTGACACATCTATGTAGTCAATATTTTTAGGATTTGATAAAACAAAATTTAAATTTTCTCTGCAAGGAACTAATTCTTCTAAAATTTTTCCACTTTTGTCAACTTTTGCATTTGCTTGAGCAATTGTAAATTTTGTTTCTTCCATGGCCGATAAGTATTCAACTTTATCTTCAATAATTCCATTTTTAACTCTTTTGTAAGGACTTTCTATAAAACCATATTTATTAATCTTTGCATAAGTAGACAAACTGTTAATCAATCCAATATTTGGTCCTTCTGGTGTTTCGATTGGACAAATTCTCCCATAGTGAGTTGGGTGAACGTCACGCACTTCAAAGCCAGCTCTTTCTCTTGTAAGTCCTCCAGGCCCTAAAGCTGAAACTCTTCTTTTGTGTGTTATTTCTGATAATGGATTTGTTTGGTCCATGAATTGAGAAAGTTGTGAGCTTGCAAAAAAATCTTTAAGAGAAACTGTCAAGGGTTTAGCATTAATTAAATCTTGTGGCATTGCAGATTCAATATCAAGAGTTGTCATCTTTTCTTTAATAGCTCTTTCCATTCTATAAACACCTATACGTGCTTGGTTTTCAACTAATTCACCAACAGATCTAACTCTTCTGTTTCCAAGGTGATCAATATCATCAACTTCATCTTTACCATCACGCAGATCTAACATTTTATGAACAATTGCAATAATGTCTTCATTTCTTAAAATAGTAATTTTATCAGAACATTCTAGATTTAATCTCGAGTTCATTTTAACTCTGCCCACATCTGAAAGGTCATATCTGTTCGAACTAAAGAATAGATTGTTAAAAATTTGTGTAGCAATCTCTGTGGTAGGGGGTTCGCCCGGTCTCAGTATCTTATAAACTTCTGTAATAGCTTCATTTTTATTATTGTTTTTATCGTTTAAAATAGTAGTTAATAAATAAGGACCCTTGTTAATTGAATTTGTAATTGAAATTTCAATTGAGTTAATTTTTGC
>CAJQSZ010000016.1 GCA_905618805.1 uncultured Candidatus Pelagibacter sp. | reverse complement strand
ATCTTATAATGTGTTTTGGGATTATAACCTGTAATTTTTTTAAGCAAAGTAGTATTTGAAACGGTAGTCTGAACATCGCCCTTTTGCATTACCATATAATTTCTTATAGCTTTTTTTCCAAGTTGTTTTTCAAGTTCATTAATAAAATCTAAAAGAAAAACTTTTTTAGTATTTCCAATATTTAATATTCGAAAGGGTGCAACCGGTGAAAGACTATCATTTCTAATTTTTCCTAACTGATTTAAATTAGGTGGTTTATTTATTAATGCTGTAATACCATTTACAATATCGTCAATGTAAGTAAAGTCGCGATACATTTTACCATTATTATATATATCAATTTTTTTTTTATTTATTATCCCTTTGGCAAATTTAAATAATGCCATGTCGGGTCTACCCCAAGGTCCATAAACAGTAAAAAACCTTAACATTGTAATTGGTGTTTTCCATATATTTGAGTATGAGTGAGCTATGCTTTCTGTTGATTTTTTTGTAGCTGCATAAATACTTAATTGAGTTTCTGTTTTATCTATTTCTTTAAAAGGTAGTTTTTTATTTGCACCATAAACAGAGGAACTAGATGCGATTAGTAGATGCTTTACATTAACTTTTTTTGCAAGTTCAATAATATTATAAGTTCCTGTAATATTAGAATCTAAATAAACCCTTGGTTTTTCAATGCTGTATCTGACGCCTGCTTGAGCTGCTAAGTGTATTATTATTTTTGGTTTAAATTTTAGAATTGTATTGCTAAGAACTTTTTGATTTTCTAGATTATTTTTTGTAAATGAAAATTTCTTATATTTTTTTAATATTTTGTATCTAGCTTTTTTTAATTTAACATCATAATAATTATTCATCGAGTCAAATCCATGAACACTATGCCCGCTATCTAAGAGTTTTTTTGACAAGTGAAATCCAATAAAACCTGACGATCCAGTTATAAATATTTTCATAAGCTTTAAATGTTTACCATAATACACTACTAATATTTAATAAATAATTAAATGTTTAGGTGTGACTTCGATGGTTAAATTTTTAAAAAAATATTTTTTTTCTATTTAACAATTTTAAGTAAATCAATTCTATTCTTATTGGTGTCAAAACCTATTATTTCACGTTTTTTACCAAATTCGACTGTAAGCGGTAGCCCAACATAGCCTAAGCCTATAAGACCTATCATTTTAGTTATCATTTTAGTTATCATTTTTCGTATTAATTTTTTTTTACCAATTAATGGCAGTTTTTAAGATATAATTTAAATCATTATATTTTGGTTTCCATGAAAAATATTTCATAAATTTATCTACGTTAGATACTATCATTTCACTATCGCCTGGCCTTCTTGGTCCAATTGTGGTTTCTAAATTTTTATTTATAATCTTATTTAATTCATTAATTACATCCTTGATACTAAAACCATTTCCATATCCGCAGTTAAATAAATTAGACTCACCACCTTCTATCAAATGATTTGCAGATATTAGATGAATTTCTGCTAAATCAGAAACATGAATATAGTCTCTTATAGCTGTACCATCAGGTGTGTTGTAATCATCTCCATTAATAATTAATTTATCTCTTTTACCCACCACTACTTCACAGGCAACTTTAATTAAATGAGATGAAATTTTTGAAATTAATCCAGTTCGCATTTTTTCATCAGCACCAGCTACATTAAAATATCTTAATATAATGTATTTTGAATTATAGCGCTCTGAAGTTTCTCTAATAAAATTTTCTAATTCCAGTTTTGATGATGCGTAAGGATTAAGTGGATTTGTTGGATCAGTTTCTTTAACTTTTTGTGCTTTTGGGTTACCGTAAACGGCAGCTGTAGAAGAAAAAATAACTTTTTTTAATCCATTCTCAAAACATGTTTCTAGGAAAGTTTTAGCTTTTGAATAGTTGAAATCATTATATCTTTCTGGCTGCTCTACAGATTCATCTACCCTTATCAGGCCAGCAAAATGCATTACTAAATCAAAATTATTATTATTTATTAATTTAGTTACTTTTTCTTTTTCAGCTATATCAAATATTTCAAGTTTTACTTTTTTTGGTAATAACTTTTTGTTTCCAGTAATTAAGCTGTCTATACATGTAACTTCATGGCCTTGATCAATTAATAATTGGCAAACATGGCTACCTATATAGCCAGCTCCACCTGTTAGTAATATCTTACTCATTTTAATTTTGACACATAGGTTAATTACTCAATAAATTTATATAATTTATACGTAAAAATCTAACTAAATTAATTTTTATGAATAAATTTATTAACTTTAATTGAATGTTACTAATGTACCTATTAGGATTAGGCTCCAGTATGCAGATAAGCCTAAAAATATACCTGTTTTCAATTTATTTTCTTTTATTTTAGAAGGTAAATTTTTTATTAAAGTAGGCATTATTAATTCTATTAACACGTGATTAAAATTTGTCAAACTATTCAGTAATTAATATGAATTATTATTTAATCTTTATTATTAGTAGATGGTAGCTCCAAAGACTTTAACATCATCCCCCTCAACACCAAGGACCAATCTTCCAAGGAACTCACCTTCAATTTCTTTACTCTTTTGTTTGAATAAGACTGTAATATTCATACCTCGTCTTAAACATCCAAAAGCTTTATAATCTTCAGACAAACTAGTTAACAATTTGTTGTTAGCCCACTGCTTACCTAATTCCACTTCATTAGCTCCAAATAACATTTGAGTTCCAAAGTCTTTAGTAAAACCACCGTAATCCTTCATATTGGATGTTTTGACAAGATTATCCCAAATAGGTTTTGCAATTGCTATAATCTCATCGTCAGATTTCTCTAAAAGATTCATAATTTAAGTTTAACTATTTTAAGAAGCTTTTCTCTTCTCGTTCTCATCTACTATGTGATAAACGGGCACTTTCTCGAGAGAGAATTTACCAGTTTTAGGATCACGTCTAGAAACTGTTAAACAATGCCAATTATCATCATCTAATTTCATATGATCACCTCTGTAATAGTAACCAGGCCAACGAGTTTCTTCACGGAACATAGTATGTTCTGTTACACACTGAGAGGTTAAAGCTCTGTGTTTTAACTCCCATGCTCTCATAAGTTGGTGTAGATCTTCAGCTCCAACTTTTTCTAAATCTTCCTCTAACCAAGCTAGAAGTTCTAGGCCTCTTTTAAGCATATTACCATTAGTCATGTAATTGGTTGCAATTCCCCCAACATATTCGTCCATAATTCTTTGTAGACGTTGAAGACCTTGAATAGGAGAAATGTAACTTGGTGAAACTGTTCCACCTGTAATTTCATTTTGAGCTACTTGATATGTTTCTAAAGGTTTAAATATAGCAGTTTTAAAGTCTTCACACTGTTTGTCAGTTACCTTAATACCTTCTGCTTTTTTATCCTCAATATATTTTACTGCAGCTTTTGCAGCTAAACGACCTTCAGTAAATGATCCAGAAGAAAACTTATGGGCACTTCCACCTACGGTATCACCTGCACCAAAAAGACCATCAATTGTTAACATTCTATTGTAACCCCAGAAATATTCTGGTGGAGATAAATCTTCAGGTCCACTAACCCAAGCTCCAGAACATGTCGCATGAGAACCCATAACATAAGGTTCAGATGTAGTTAATTCAGGATTTGTATATTTAGGATCAATATTTTGAGAAGCCCAAACAACAGCTTGTCCAACAGTCATACCTAAAAAGTTTTCCCAACCAACTGTCTCTAAGTGTGGATCTTGGAAAGCTTCAGTGGTTACCATGTGAATGGGTCCTCCACCTGCTATAGTTTCCTGAATAAATGCATGATTTCTCAAACAAGTAGGAGTTGGGTGGTGATCAATATACTCGCCAACTAATTCTTTAGTTTGATCATACCACTTCTTCTCATAATTTTCTCCATTAGCATTTTGAGTATATGTTTTAAGGTGTAAGAAGTATGCTCCAACTGGACCATAACCATCTTTAAATCTACACAAAACAATTCTATTTTCCATTTGTGTCATTTTAGCTCCAACAGCAATAGGTAGTGCATAAGCTGAACCATTACTCCATGGTGCATACCAAGTTCTTCCCATTCCTTCACCAACTGCTCGTGGCTTAAATATATGTGATGCTCCACCTGCTGCAACAATTACAGTTTTTGATCTAAATACATGGAAGTCACCAGTTCTCATATTAAAACCAACAGCTCCACCTACTCTATTTTCTTGAGCTTCATCCATTAAAAGATGAGTAATCATTATTCTATTATAAATTTTGTCAGCTGATTTTTTTGCAGCTTCAGCAACTATTGGCTTGTAACTTTCACCATGAATCATAATCTGCCATTTACCTTCTCTAAGGTAACGACCAGTTTTTTCATTTTTCATCATTGGTAAGCCCCATTCATCAAACATATGAACAGTTGAATCTACGTGACGGGCCATGTCATAACCTAAATCTTCTCTAACCATTCCCATCAGATCATTACGAGCGTATCTTACGTGATCTTCAGGTTGGTTTTCACCCCATTGCATACCCATGTAACAGTTAATTGCGTATAAACCTTGAGCAACCGCTCCACTTCTATCGATATTGGCTTTTTCAACACAAATAATTTTCATGTCTCTGCCCCAGTGTCTCGCTTCAAAAGTAGCACCAGTTCCAGCCATACCACCACCAACAACTAGAACATCACAATCTTCGTAATGAGTTTTATGTTTGGCCATTAATAGTAAACTCCTTTTTTAAATGTATCTTTTGGTATTGATGGCAACTTACCATCAATATTTAAACCGTTGGGTTCTGTATAAAGCATTTGAGAATTAATCTCACCTTCATCAGGTTTTTCACCTTCAACTAATTTTGGAATAAATTTACCCCATGGTTTTGTTGTAATTGGAGAAACAAAATCTTTTATAGTTCCATTTCTAAATTTAATTTTCCAAGAGATTGTTCCTTTTTCTTCTTCACGTCTAACTCTAACGCTATGACCCATAGGAGCAAAGTCAGCATAACCACGTACATCAATTGCGTGATTAGGGCAAGCTTTAACACAAGAGTAACATTCCCAACAAAAATTAGGTTCTATATTAACTGCTCTTCTAATATTTTCATCTATGTGCATGATATCTGATGGGCAAATATCCACACAGTGACCACATCCATCACATCTCGTCATGTATACAAAAGTTGACATATTATATTACCTCTTTCATTAATAGTGTTTTGGTTGTTCTCTTTTAATTCCTAGTCCAAATTGTTTTGGTGCGTCTGCTAATGGAGGAAGATTATCTCTAGATCCATCTGCTTCTGCTAAGTTTTTTTGGATAGCTGCACCTGGTTTATAAATCATGTGCGCAAATTTTGACCAATAAACTCCCCCAAATAAAACAATGTTTGAGGTAATAAATAAAACTAAAAATAAATATCCCAATCCAGTTGATCCTGAAGATTGAAAATAAGACCAAGCAAGTCCGGTAGTTGCACATGCAAGAAGTGCGAGAATAAACAAGTCTGCTTTAATAATTCTGTACCATGGATGAGCTTCTGCCAACACATCAACTCTTAAAAATAACCAAAACCAATAACCACCAACACAAGTCATTATTGCTCCAACATGCCAAATCATAGGCCAAATAGTTGAGGTAGATGCTTCTTGGCCTGTGTAACCAAAAACTAACACAACTGATGCAACCCAAAATAAAATAGTTCCATACATCCCCATAACATGTGCAACTCTTCTTTTGCCAGCACCTAACTCTGCAGTAGTTGCTATATCATGCACTACAGTTTTTAAAATAACTGATGTTTTTTCTCCAATACCAAGTTCTCTTTCAGCAGCTAATTTTGCTTTTTTAGCATTATTGAAAAAATAAGTAACGTTTTTATGATGTATCATTTGAACAACTGTTCCAATGATAATTAAAGCCAACATCGCTAAAATAAAACCTTGAATAGCTAATGGGGTAACAGTTTCTGCTAACGCAGCGTATGGATTAATTGACATCATATTGAATATTACCCTTTATTAGAATCTTAATTAATTTTCAGTTTTTATTATAGATGAAATAATAGATCAACCGTTATATCAGCCACAGTTTATCATTTAAGAATACAACTTACGCTTTACGTTTATAATGTTGTTTTAAGGGAATAACGGACCTTACACCACCTTGTGGGTTTTCAACATCACCTTCTCTTCTGGGTATTATGTGAATATGACAGTGTAAAATAGATTGACCAGCAGTTTTCCCAACATTCGATCCAATATTAAAGCCTTCAACAGATGAATCTTTTAATACAATTTCTTCTTTTATCTTTTTAATAAGTTCATTACAGGCAATAACTTCATCGTTAGTTAATTCAAAATAATCTTTAACATGACGCTTTGGAATAATTAAACAGTGTAACTCAGAAACTGGGTAAGCGTCATAACTTGCGTAAGCTAAAGTATTTTCATCAGCCAGGCCACTCTCTTTAATATTACAAAATAAACATGGATTATTTGGATCTCTCATAATAAAATTTATCTATAAATTGGACACTTTAAAATTTCTTTTTTATAAAAATTAGAAAGTATTTTATAATGTTTTAAACCTTTTCTTGTCCAATTTATCTCTTTTATAG
>CAJQSZ010000015.1 GCA_905618805.1 uncultured Candidatus Pelagibacter sp. | reverse complement strand
AAAGTCTTGTGTCTTTCTAGGTGATCTGGTGAAATATTTAATATTACTGAAATATTAGATCTAAATAACTTGCTATATTCAAGCTGATAAGATGATGCTTCAACTATAAAAATTGTATTATTTGTTATATTTTTTTCCAACAAAATAGGGTTTCCTATATTACCCACTAATCGTGCATCTAATTTTTGATCTCTTAAAACATCATATAAAATCTTAGCAGTGGTTGATTTACCATTTGTGCCGGTAATAGTTATGTTTTTATTTTTTGAATAAAAATTAAAAAAAATATCCAAGTCTGTATAGATTTTTTTTATATTTTTTTTTAAATAATTTCTAAGTCTACATTTATTAATGTCTATGCCTGGGCTAATTATTATACAGTCAATATCCTTGCTTAATAATTTTTGATAATTAACTAAATTTTTTCTTATTTCTTTATTATAATTAGTTTTTTTTTCATCATCAAATAGATAGATCTTATTTTCTTTGTTTAGGAACTTAAATGTGGATAAGCCACTTTTTCCCAATCCATAAACTAAAATCTTTTTTTGATTAAAGATATTTTGATTATTTAACATTATCTAAGTTTTAATGTCGCCAATCCAATCATTGCAAGAATGATTGAAATTATCCAAAACCTTATGACTATTGTTGATTCAGCCCACCCTTTTTTTTCATAATGGTGATGAATAGGAGCCATTTTAAAAACTCTTTTTCCTGTCAATTTAAATGACAATACTTGAACTATGACTGAAGCTGCCTCTAATACAAATAATCCACCAGTTATCGCTAACACAATTTCATGTTTTGTAATTATTCCAATAGCACCAAGCGATCCGCCTAAAGCTAAAGATCCTGTATCACCCATAAATATTTTTGCTGGTGGTGCATTAAACCATAAAAAGCCTAGGCAGGATCCAATAATTGCTCCACAAAAAATGGATGCCTCACCCATGCCTTCAATATAAATTATTTGTAAATATTCGGAAAAAACAATATTCCCTGTAACATAACTAATAAAAGCAAAACATGCTGCTACTAATATCACAGGTACGGTAGCTAAGCCATCAAGGCCATCTGTTAAATTTACTGCATTAGATGATCCAACAATTACAAATATAGAAAATGGTACAAAAAACCATCCAAGATTTATTATTAAATTTTTGAAAAATGGAAAATATAAATTTGTTAATTCTTCATGTTGTGAAAAATGAGACAGCATTAGTATTGCTACTAGAGCTATCATAATCTGAGCAATCAACTTAAATTTAAATGAGATACCAGATGAATTTTTATATTTAATTTTTTTATAATCATCATAAGCACCTAACAAACCAAAGGATGTAACTATAAAAAGTAAGAACCAAACATAGTGGCTAGATAAATTTCCCCATAAAAGAACTCCTGAAAATAATCCTAAAAGAATTAATACTCCACCCATAGTTGGAGTTCCTATTTTTTTTATGATGTGGTCTGATGGTCCATCTGCTCGTATTGGATCTAAAATTTGTCTTGTTGAAAAAAATTTAATGAATGGCGTTCCAACAAATAAAACAACTGCCATAGATGTAAACATTGCAAGCCCCGTTCTAAACGTAAGATACTTAAAAACATTAAGAAAGCTGTATTGGTCTACTAATCCTGAAATAAGACTATAAAGCATTGAATTTACCAGACTTTAAACTGTTTGTTAGCTTATTAAGCCCTGTAGAGTTTGAACCTTTAATCATTAAGTAATCATTATTATTTATATTATTTTTAATCAAATTAATTATTTCTGAATGATTTTTTAAAATACTACCTTTTTTGTTTTTATGAAGAGTTTTATATGCTTCACTCATATGTTTTCCAATAACATTCACATTTTTAATAGATGTTTTGTTAATATCTTTAGCAACTTTTGTATGCAATTTTTGGGAATATTTTCCTAACTCCAACATATCTCCAAGAATTAAATGTTTTTTATCATCCCTTATTCTAATCATGTTAAAATTTTTTAATGCCGAATCCAATGAAAGAGGATTTGAATTGTAACTTTGATCCACAAGGTAAAAATTTTTTTTAAATAATTTAATTTTTGAAATATCACCACGCCCTTCTAGTATTTTGTGATTATAGAAAAAATTACAATCTAATTTATTTACATTTTTATATATCGACACAATTGCAATAGAGGCAAGTAAATTTTTTATATCACTCTCAAAACATGAATTAAAATAAAAATATTTATTTGTATTATTTAAAGTTATATAGATTTTATATTTTGATTTTTCTTGTTTTATTGAATTTAAATAAATATTAGAACTTTTATTTTTAACACTAAAAGAGAGAATATTTATTAATCGCTTTAGGGCAATTTTTTTATGAAAATTGTAAAAATGATCATCAGCGTTTAAAATAAGATAACCGTTTTCCTTTATATTTTGAATAATTTCTGATTTAGCTAGTGCTATTTCTCTAATATTCTTGAAGTTTTCAATATGTGCATAAGAAATATTTGTAATAATACCAACATCTGGTTTTATAATTTTTGATAAAAAATTGATTTCATTTTTTTTATTCATTCCAATTTCAAAAACACCAAAATCATCATTCTTTTTTAAATTAAATAAACTTATTGGAACGCCAAACTTATTATTAAACGACCT
>CAJQSZ010000014.1 GCA_905618805.1 uncultured Candidatus Pelagibacter sp. | reverse complement strand
TTTGAACGATGTAAGAAAAAATAAACTAGTCAAACCAATCTCTCTTACTTTACTGCCTGAAGAAATAAAACAAATAGAAAATACAAAAAAAAGAAAAGACCTTTTTATTCAAATTATTTTACCATTAGTGATTAAAGAAAATAACTATATCAGAGTAGATAGAAATAAACTTTTTAGTATTTTGAATAAAAATCAAAATACAGTAGCCGAAAATAATTGGTTGAATTCGAAATTTAAACAATATGGTGTAGTAAATAAAGACTTGTCCACATTAAAAATTAGAATGGATGAGATACCAGCATCTATGGCTATAGCACAAGCGGCAAAAGAAACTGGATGGGGCACCTCAAGATTTGCACAAGAAGGAAATGCATTATTTGGACAATGGACATGGTCTGGAGATGGAATCAAACCAGCTGGCGCTGATGATGACAGCACTCATAAGGTTATGAAATTTAAAGTACTGCAAGCCTCTGTAAAAGCATATCAAAGAAATTTAAATACACATTCTGGTTATAAAGGCTTTAGAAGCGCTAGAGCTGAATTAAGAGATAAGGGAAAAAAACTTAATAGTATAGTTCTTGCCGAACATCTGGATAAATATGCAGAGACTGGAAAAGAGTATGTTAAAATTTTACAACAAATAATAAGACAAAATAATTTAAAAGATTTTGATGACGCTAAATTATTACCTATGAGTATTGATTTAGAAAGCTTAATTTAATTCTGTTTAACAGAAAATTGAACTCCAAACCATCTCCAAATTCCATCATCATTTAAAGAACAGTTAATCCTACCTCTACGAAATAAAAACTTATCTCTAAAATTTATATTTAGTGTATTTTTGTTAAAATTGACATTAGACTTTTCCCATCGATTTCCTTCATCGGAAAAACAATTAATGTTATTTAAATTTGTTTGTTCATCAAAAAATTCTACAGAAAATTTAGGAGGATTATTCTTAATTAAATATTTGTCTTCGGGATATAAAACTTTGTATTGTAATGGTTGAAGGTTGATTAAAAATTGAAATCTTTTTAAATCCCCATATTTTTCATTGATTGGAAATCTAGGTAGCTCATAACGATCTTTATTAATATCAATCAAACCTGAGTGTTGCCCAAAAGAAAATTTAAAATTTTTAGTTATTTGTTCTTTGATGAGGTTACTGTACTCACCAAATGGATAAGAAAAAAAAATAGGATTATATCCAAGATTTTTAATAAAAATTATACTAGCAGTGTTAATATCTTTTATAAAATCATCATTTTTAAGATCCACTAAATAGTCATGCGTGTGTGAATGATTACCTATATATGCAATTTTTTCTTTCTCTAATTCTTTTATTTGGTCCCAGGTCATATATCCATTTTGACCAATAGCCTCCGTTGAAACAAATAGAATAAACGGAATTTTTTCTTTTTTTAAATAAGGCCAGGCAATTTCGTAAAATGAAGAAAACGCATCGTCAATAGTAATAAGTATTTTTTTCTCCATTTTTGTTATATGAAATTTTTTTTCTAGATCCTTGGGGTCATAAAAGTTGTATTTTAAATTTCTGATTATTTCGATTTGTTGTTTAAAAACATCCATTTGAATGTTAGTTGAGGGATATTTGTTTTCATTAAACCTATGATACATTAGTGAAAGAATACCCTTATCATCAGAATAAGATTTGATATTCTGTTCTTCTGCTTTAGAGTTGAAGATAAGTAATGATATTATAATGAATAATTTAATAATAGATGCCACTAGAGATAAAATTAATTTAACATTCATTGTCAGTACAAATATTTATACTTGTAGTCACGAAAATAGTAAAATTAATTTTGAAAAATTGATGATCTTAATTAATGAATTTTTGAAAAATAACAAAAACTCATTAGACGATATAGATGTTATTTATGTTAATAGAGGCCCAGGAAGCTTTGCAGGCATAAGAAATTCACTATCAACAGTTAAAGCTTTATTTTTATCAAAAAAAATTGATTATTTTTGCTTCAGTTTTGATGATTTTAAAGAATCTGAGACCATCAAACATGAAGATGTGCCACAGTTATGCGAAAAATATAAAATTAAAAAGAATTTGATTAATCCTATTTATTTAAGTTAAAATTAACTATGTCAAAAAATATTGAACAAAAGTGCTTAGCCAAAGGGGTTAAGCTTACTGAGCAAAGAAAAATTATTGCTAAAATTATGTCGGAGTCAAATGATCACCCAGATGTAGACGAACTTTACAATAGGGTTTCAAAAATTGATTTAAAAATTAGTATTGCAACAGTGTATAGAACTGTAAAACTATTTGAAGAATCTGGAATTTTAGCAAAGCATGAATTCAAGGGGGGTAAAGCCAGATATGAAGAATTAAATGAAGGTCATCACGACCATTTAATAGATGTTAAGTCAGGAGAAATTATAGAGTTTGTTGATGAAGAAATTGAAAAATTACAAGAAAAAATTGCAGATAAGTATGGTTATCGATTAGTGGATCATAAATTAGAATTATATGGAGTTAAAAAGAAACCCTAACTTAATGTTAAAAAAAATATTTATTAAAACCTTTGGTTGTCAAATGAATGAATACGATTCAAATCGTATATTTGACACAATTAAAAAAATAGGTTTTGAAAAAACAGATAAGTATGAGGATGCAAATTGTTATCTTTTAAACACATGTCATATTAGAGACAAGGCTAAAGAAAAAGTTTATCATGAGATTGGAAGGTTAAAAAAAATTTTTAGGTCTAAAAAAAAACCTATTGTGATTGTAACAGGATGTGTTGCGCAAGCTGAAAATCAAGAGATGCTAAAGAGGGAGCCTTATATAGACATAGTCATTGGACCGCAGTCATACCATAAGATTAATGACACAATACAACAGTATATAAATAATAAGAAAAAAAAAGAAGAAACTGAGTTCGACACAATTTCAAAATTTAATTATTTAAGTAAAATCAAAAATAAAGATAGCAAAGTATCTTCTTTTTTAACAATCCAAGAAGGGTGTGATAAGTTTTGTCATTTTTGTGTTGTCCCATATACACGTGGACCCGAATATTCTCGACCATTTGATCAGATCATAAATGAAGCTAAAGAAATAGTTCAAAATGGTGCTAAAGAAATTATTCTTTTAGGGCAAAATGTTAACGCCTATAGCTATAATCAAAAAAATAAAGAATTTAGATTATCTGATTTGTTGTTAGAGTTAGAAAGTTTTAATGAGTTGGAGAGAATTAGGTATACCACATCTCACCCCAAAGACATGACTGACGATTTAATAAATGTTTATAAAAAATCAACTAAACTAATGCCCTTAATTCATCTACCAGTAC
>CAJQSZ010000013.1 GCA_905618805.1 uncultured Candidatus Pelagibacter sp. | reverse complement strand
AAAATTGAAATTTGGGTTTTCATTTTTATATTGCAACAACCTCTTTTACTTCAGGGAGATAGTGACATAAGAGATTTTGAACACCCTGTTTTAGAGTCAAGGTTGAGCTTGGACAGCCAGAGCAGCTTCCTTGCAGTTCTACCTTAACAATTCCATCTTTAAATTCTCTAAATTTAATATCTCCTCCATCTTTTGCAACAGCGGGTCTAATTTTTGTCTCTAAAATACTTATAATTTTTTTCTCGATTTCGTTATGTTCTGTTTTTTTTTCTCCAGTTAAACCACTTTCAATAATAAATTCTTTTCCAGTTGAATAAAAATCATTAATTAGAGATATGGCTATGTGTTTGATATCTTCCCAATTTATATCCTCATTCTTATTAATCGATAAAAATTCTGCCCCTAAAAATACTCCCACTACACCATTTATAGATAAAAGGTTTCTAACTAATTCACTATCTGTTTCCTCTTTTTTCGTCACTTCAAAAGAGCCATTATTGGCACCTATTCTTTCAATTTAATTTGTATATCCCTATTTACTGTTCCTGCTTTATTTATTTTAAGAAACTCCAGAGTAGAAATTATAGTTTGTCTTTTCTTTATTTTAGTATCTGTTGCATTTTTAATATTTGGTAGCATAAAACATAATAATTTTAATTCTTCAAAAAGTGTAAAAAATTCCTTCAGAATTAAAGCAATATCACCAAACATTAGTCTAGGTAGGTTTTATTCAAATCAAGATGAGTTAAAAATAATTAATGAACTCATAGAATTAAGCGCCCCAACCAAAAGAGAGCCTACAATTTATTTGTGGCCAGAAGGAATTATTCCGGACAGTTATTTAAGAGACATGAGTAATTATAAAAAACTATTCCAAGATAGTTTTGGAGATGATGATTTAATTATTGTGGGTCTAAATAGTAGAAAAATAAAGAATTATGAATATAAATATTTTAACTCAATGGCTATATTTAATAATAAGTTAGAGCTCATCGCACAATATAATAAAGTTAATTTGGTACCATTTGGAGAATTTATTCCATTTGAAAGCATTCTTAGCTTAATAGGTCTTAAAACTGTAACTAATAACTATCAATCTTTTTCAAGTGGAGAAGCTAGGATTCCAATAAATTTAAAAAATAGTAAAATTAATTTGAATTTTCTTCCTTTAATTTGTTACGAAATAATTTATTCAGGCAAACTAGCCAGAGATAATAATTTTGATTATATAATTAATATTTCAGAGGATGGTTGGTTTGGAAATTCTATAGGCCCCAAGCAACATTTCACACACAGTATATTCAGATCTATTGAAAGTGGTAAATATATAATTAGATCTTCAAACAATGGAATTTCGGCTATTATTAATCCTATAGGACTTGTAGAGCAAAAAATAGAATTTGGATTAACAGGATATGTAGAACTATCTGAAAGTAAATTAGTTAAATCAACACCTTTTATGTTTTATGGGAATAAAATCTTTATAATGTTAATTTTAATATATATTTTTTTAACTTTTTCATTTAATAGATTTAAATATGAGTAATTTAAAAAATTTTTTATTCACTAGTGAGTCAGTTTCAGAGGGCCATCCTGATAAAGTATCAGATCGTATTTCAGATATGGTAGTTGATAGCTATCTTGCTGGAGATCCCTTTTCAAGAGTTGCATGTGAGACGCTAACAACAACAAACAAAGTTGTCCTCGCCGGTGAAGTAAGAGGTCCAGAGATCAAAAAAGAAGATCTTATTCAAAAAGTCAGAGATTGTATTAAAGATATTGGTTATGACCAAGATGGTTTTACATGGAGAGAAGCGACAAAGATAGAAAGCCATCTGCATTCACAATCTACAGATATAGCTATGGGTGTAGATTCTGCAGACAATAAGGATGAAGGAGCTGGAGATCAAGGAATAATGTTTGGATATGCGTGTAACGAAACAGAAGAATTAATGCCAGCACCTATTCACTATTCACATAAAATTTTAAGACTTATGGCGGAAGATAGAAAATCTGGAAAATTAAAAAATATAGAACCAGATTCAAAGAGCCAAGTTACTTTTGAATATATTGATGGAAAGCCAACCAAAGTTAAGTCAGTTGTTATATCATCCCAACATTCTGCAAATATAGATCAAGCCAAAGTAAGAGAGTTATTAACACCATACATGTTAAAATCTATCCCAGAAAATTTTTTAAAAGATTTTGATGAAAAAGAATTTTATGTAAACCCGACAGGAAATTTTGTAATTGGTGGGCCAGATGGAGATTGTGGTTTAACAGGCAGAAAAATTATCGTTGATACTTATGGTGGAGCGGCACCTCATGGTGGCGGAGCTTTTTCTGGTAAAGATCCAACTAAAGTAGATAGATCAGCTGCTTATGCAGCAAGATATATTGCAAAA